>JAYUDU010000263.1:0-4990 GCA_043739605.1 Acidimicrobiales bacterium
GAGGCGGAGGCCGCAGCATGGCGGGACTGGCTGCTCAGGGTCGCAGCCGGTGCCCCCGACCAACTGCAGATCATGTACGGACCGGCCGGGGAACGGCGGCTGCCCGAAATGGCCTTGGACTGGCTGGCCGGCTACGAGGGCTCCAAGCCGGTGCGCATCGGCAACGCCGCCAGCGGGCAGTTCCAGCTCGACGTCTACGGCGAGGTCATGGACTGCATGCACCAGGCTCGGCGCGGCGGCGTCGATGAGGACCCAGACGCGTGGGCGCTGCAACGGGCGCTGATGACCTTCGTGGCGGACCATTGGCAGGAGCCGGACGAAGGGATCTGGGAGGTACGCGGCCCGCGGCGCCACTTCACGCACTCCAAGGCGATGGCGTGGGTGGCGGCGGACCGTGCCGTCAAGGCAGTGGAGCAGTTCGGCCTCGAGGGGCCCGTCGAGCGGTGGCGTCAGCTTCGCTCCGACATCCACGACCAGGTGTGCACTCAGGGTTACGACGCCGACCGCGCCACCTTCACGCAGTCCTACGGCCGGCCAGAGCTCGACGCCAGCCTGCTGCTGCTCCCGCTCGTGGGTTTCTTGCCCGCCGACGATCCGCGTATGGTGGGCACGGTCGCCGCCGTCCAGCGCGAGCTGCTCGACGATGGGTTCGTTCGGCGCTACGCGAACGACGGCCTCGGCGCGGTCGACGGACTCCCCGGGGGTGAAGGCGTGTTCCTGCCATGCAGCTTCTGGCTCGCCGACAACCTGATCCTCCAGGGCCGCGTCGAGGAGGGTCGCGAGCTGTTCGATCGCCTTTGCGGGGTCGCCAACGACGTCGGGCTGCTCGCAGAGGAGTACGACCCCCGCCGCCATCGCCTTGTCGGCAACTTCCCGCAGGCCTTCAGTCACGTTGCCCTGGTCAATACCGCCCACAACCTGGCGGCGACCACCGGTGGGAGCTCCGGTCCGGCGACCTCGCGCACCGCGGGCACCCGCAACCCCTGAGCGCCTCGCCCCTGGAGCGCACCTAGATGTGGGCAGCGCTTCATGGGACGGGTCGGAATGCGAAAACGCTCGTCTCGGGGTGCCGGTGCGGACATGAGGGGTCAAGATTGTGAGTCTGGCGGTCGATGCCGCGGGCATGAGGCGCCACGCGATGCGGGAGGCCAGTGCGGACGGCACCAAGCGACTTCCCCTTGGTCTGAGCGTGCACGCACCCACTGGGACATCCGATTACCCTTCGAGCGTGTCCACTTCGCGGCGTGAGGATGCAGGTTTCCCGGCCGCGCGCTGCGTTCGCGGGGAGCGCGGCGCGACCTTGGTCGAGTTCGCGATCGTGATGCCGGTGCTGTTCGCCATCCTTCTGGCGATCGTCACGGGCGGGCTGACCTACAACCGGAAGTTGGCGGTGACGAACGGCGTTCGCGAGGCGGGCCGCTATGGAGCGACGTTTGCGGTCGGGGCAGCAGCGAGCTGCTCCTCGTCGGTACCGCTCGAGTGCTGGCTCGCCCAGGTGGCGACGGTCGCCGAGCAGGCGAGCGAGGGCGAGCTCGCGAGCCCCACGACCAGTCGGTCGATCTGCGTCGCGTACGTGTACCCGTCAGGTGCAACAACCAACGACACCACGAGGAAGCTCAACCGCACATCGGCCGGCGACACCTTCTCGGTCGGATCTGCATGCTTCATCGATGGTCGACCCTCCGCCGAACGGCGTGTGCAGGTCACTGGTAGCCGAGCCGCCTCCATCGAATACGTGCTGGGAAGCATGGCCCTCACCGTGTCGAGTCGGTCGGTCACGAAGTTCGAGGCCGGGTGATCGGCACCTCACGGCTACCCGGGACGGACTCTGAGCGCGGTGTGGTCGTCCCGATCGTGGGCCTCGTCATCGTGGCGCTGCTCACGTTGACGGCGATCGTGATCGACCTCGGCTCCACGCGAACGCTCCGCGGTTCTGCCCGTTCCGCCGCGGACTCCGGAAGCACCGCGGGCGCGCTCGCCCTGGTGCCCTCGTCCTCGAGCGCGGCCTGCGCCGACGCCTTCGCGTACACCTACCTTGCGCTCGGGGCGACCCAGCCCGATCCCTCGACGATCTCGGCGGCGTGCTCCACAGCCTCGATGGGCTCGGCCTGCAGCCCAGCGAACCCTGATCGGACTGCCAGCCTGATGATAGGTGGCGTCACCGTCTCGGTCACCAACCCGGTTGGTGACAGTAGCCAGTTGCTGCGCGCGTCGGCGGTCGGCGGCGGTGTTGCCCAGCCGGCGTTTGCGTTGGCCGACGGGACGAGCTGTCAGCGGGTCGGTGTCACGGTGTCGCAAGCCCAGTCTCGGTACTTCAGCGGCGTCGCGGGGATCAATCCGAGCACGTTCGCTGTCCACAGCGTCGCTCGCTACACCCCAAATGGACCGGTGGCAGTCATTCCTCCAGCGCTCGTCGCGCTCAACCAGACGGCCTGCGGGGCGATCGATGCCGGCTCCAACGGCAGCATCATCGTCACTGCGACTGCAACGGGACCTGGCGTCGCTTACAGCGACTCCGACGGATCGTCCTGCGTCTCCCAGCCGCCGATCCTCGCCAGCGGCGGCTCGGCGCGCCTGGTCGCGGAAGCGTTCGCCGCCGTACCAGGCCAGCTCGCGTGGTACAACGCCACCGACGCCAAGGGATACGGCGGCAACCCCGCCTCCGACACGGTCGTGGGCGACAGGTTCTCTGCCACCCCCTATGTCGGACAGCTGTACGCGCGGTCCGCCCGCACCACGCGAGTGCCCCTCGATCGCGTCTACCACTGCCAGCACGTCCCGGTCAGCGCCATCGACCCGATCTGCTCCACGCCTGACTCCATCGCGGCCGCCACCACCTACGCGGCCGCCCCCAGTGCTCCCGTCGGGTTCACGCCATGGACCGGCCCGTGCACCACGACTGGTGGGCCCGTCACACTGGGGGCCGCAGGCGCCAACATCTGGGTCAACTGTCCGACCTTCCAGGTGAAGGGGAGCCCCCTCGTCATCGCGGGCGGCGGCACCATCATCTTCACCGGAGCCGTGTCGGTCGAGGCCGGCGGATTCCTGGCGGTCAACGCAACGGCGGCGATCGAGCCCGATGGCACGCCGACCCCCGTGGATGCCTCGCTGCAGACGACGCTGGTGATCGCGGACACGGGCGCATCGGCGTTCAGCGTAAGCTCGGCGTCCGCGAGCGTCGCGATGGCGCAGACGACGATCGTCAGCCGCGGCGGGTTCAACCTCCAGTCAGGACCGGCCATCCGGTGGACCGCCCCGACCGCAAGCCCGACGCAGGGCCTGTTGTACTGGAGCGAATCCACCAACAGGTTCTCGCTCCAGGGCGGGCCGACCATCGGAGCGCGGGGCACTGTCTTCCAGGGCAACGGCACGCTGTACGCTGCCGGAAACGGCAACATCGACCTCACACACGTCCAGATGTGGGTCGACAGCGTGCTGCTGTCCGGAGGACCGAGAGTGCTGCTCGCGCCCGATCCCACCTACAGCGTGAAGACGGCGAGCGCCGGAACCAGGCTCGTCCGCTGAGACCTCACGAGGTCGACGTCGGCGCCTGACTGCTCGTCCTGCCCCGCTGCCACCTCGAGGAGCAGTGCCGCCAGGGCGTTCTCTGCCTCACGCTTCGTGCCCCGCACCGCTCGGCTCACGTAGCGCTGCTTCCCAGTGAGCACGTCCCGTCCGGCGAACACCCGCAGCTCCCAGCGGTCTTCACCTTTCGCCCGCACCGATCCGCGCCCGTAGGTGCTCGCCTTGGCCATGGGCAGAGGATACCGAGCCGGCGCCTCAGATATGGGACGAATATGAGATGCGGGCGGTCCCACAGCCTCCAGGTCAAAGACAACATGCGCTCTGACCTGGGGTTTTCTGGAGGCGACGATGGGAATCGAACCCATGTACAGGGCTTTGCAGGCCCTTGCCTAAGCCACTCGGCCACGTCGCCAGACGGCCCCGGAGGGCGACCGCACCATAGCAGCGTCTCCAACCCCGCTACGAGTGGTTGCGCCTCCGCCATGCTGCGATCTGTGCGCCTCCTCGATGCTCGTTCCTCGCATCCGCTCGACCGTGGCCGAGCGGCGTCCGGCTATCGGCGGGCGAGGGCGACGATGGTCGCATCGTCGACGAATCGGCCGCCGCGGTGCTCCTGCGCCGCGGAAAATGCGGCGTCAGCTGCGGCTGCGGCGCTCACGCCGGCATGGGCGACCACGTCGGCGAGGCGGTCGATACCCAACTCCTCGCCGTGGGCATCGCGGCACTCGCTGAGGCCGTCGGTGTAGGCGACGAGCGTCCACCCCGTCTCGATCGTCAGCGTGATGGTCTGCCAGCCGCCGGGTATCGGTCCGCACACCGGGCCGCTGAATGTGAGCCGACGCAGCTGGCCGGCGCCGTCGGTGAGGAAGGTGTCGGGGTGGCCGGCCGAGGCGTAGTGGGTGACGCCGGTGACGGGGTCGATGCGGGCGATGAATGCGCTGAAGAACAGCTCCCCGGAGTCGCCGAGCTGGTCACGGACCCATGCCAGCGCGTCGCCGGGGCTCAGGCCGACGCGCAGCGCCGCTAGCACCAGCTGCTTGGTTCGAAGGGCGAAGACGCCAGTGGCCGCACCGTGGCCCGCGACGTCGACGAGCGCAAAGCCGAGGACGCCCCCATCCAGCACCACGACGTCCCACCAGTCGCCGGCGAGGATCCCCTCTGCCGGGTCGAAGCGCGACGCCAGGTCGATGCTGTCGGGGATTGCGGCGGCGGAGGGGGCCAGCTCGTCGCGCAGCTTCAGCACGACGAGGCCTCGACGGGCGAGCGCCCCCCTGGCCCGGTCGGCGTCGTCGAGCTCGGTGAGGATTCGCTTGCGCATCGCCTCCACGCCCGCCCCCAGCTCGACGAGGTCGGGTGGGCCGATCGGGACGATCTTGTGGTCGAGGTCGCCGCCCGCGACCTGGCGAACCGACCGTGACAGGTCGTCGAGCGGCCGGTTGACCCACCGAGACACGAGCATGCGGGC
>JAYUDU010000264.1:0-4986 GCA_043739605.1 Acidimicrobiales bacterium
AGTGCGCCGAGCGCGGCGAGCCGGTCCGCCAGGGGGGCGTCGAGCAGGTCGATGCCGTCGAGGTGCAAGCAGTCGAACCACCGGGCGGAGAGCCGCCGCTGGGTGCCCGCGCCATTGGTCGCCGCGTCGAGATCGAGGAGGGCCATCGTGTCTTGGAAGCGGTCGGGCCTGTCGTCCTCTCCGACGCCGAGCACCTCGCCATCGAGGACGACCGCGTCGCACGGCAGCGCCCGCACCGCAGCCACGACACCCGGCAGCCGACTCGTCATGTCGTTGAGGTTGCGCGAGAAGAGAAGCACATCGTTCCCACGGCGGTGGGCCTGCACGCGGGCGCCGTCGAGCTTCCAGCCGACCGAGCACAGCCCAAGCTCGTTGATCGCAGCCGACGCCGACGGCGATGTCGACGCGAGCATCGGTTGGATGGCGCGAAGCGGCTCAAGCGCGAAGGCCTCGAGCGCCGCCGCGCCACCGGCCAACGCAGCGAGAGCAGCAACCGACAGCGAACCACTCAGCATCGCCGCACGCCGCACGCGCTCAAGGGGCACTGCAGCTGCGGCCGCGATGGCTGCCGCCACGACACCCTCAAGCGCACCGTGGCGAAGGTCGCCGATGAGGAGCCGTCTGATGAGCGTGGCCTCGATGGGAGTGGCTCTCGACACGACCCCGTCGAGCACCGCGTGACGTGCCGCTTGGGAGCCCGGACCGGCCGCCGCGGCAAGAGATTCGAACATGGCGTCCAGCTCGGCAATGTGGATCGTCGAGTGCGCTGCGGTCCCCGAACCGAGCGCCGCTGCGGCGGCCCAACCGACACCAATGCGGCCCTGCCGGGGGGCGCCACAGAGCACCGCGACGATCGCCTCGATCTCGACCTGCGTGGAGCCGTCCTCGTGCGCGCGTTTGAGAAGGGCGGCCAGGATCGCCACCTTCTCGTTCCGCTTCGCCGTGGCCGCGACCATCGTCGAGGCCTCGGCGAGCTCGGCCAACAACACCGCCGCCACGATAGGTGCGACGCTGGCGACGATGGAGTTGGCGCACCTGCAAGATCTGATGGCTGCGACGTACGGCGAACGCGATGGCGCACGCGGGGTGCCGGCGACGGTCGCGTGGCTGTGCGAGGAGCTTGGCGAGCTTGCGCAAGCGGCCCGCAAGGGGACGACCGCCCAGCAACTGCACGAACTGGGCGACGTCCTCGCCTGGTTGGCGAGTCTGGCCAACCAGCTTGGCCTCTCGATGGACGACGCAGTCGAGCGCTACCGCGACGGCTGTCCCCGGTGCGCGTCCGTCCCGTGCGGCTGCATGTGAGCCGTCGGCCGTCGAGTTCAGAGTCGGCCCCAGGAGGGTCAGGACAGGGGCGGAAGGTCGACGTGTGGGTGGCCGGCAGCGGCCTTGAGGAGGAACGGCTCTGCGTCCCGCTTCGACGTCGCGGCACCGAACAAGAACCCCTGCCCCACGTCAACGCTCATGCGTCGGAGCGCATCGAGCTGGGCCAGCGTCTCGATGCCTTCCGCAATGACTTGGAGGCCGAGTGCGCGGCCAAGGCCGACGGTCGCAGTGACCGCAGCGGTGCCGGCGCGCGAGACCCCGAGGCCAGCTGTGAACGATCGATCGACCTTGAGGAAGTCGAACTCCAGCTCTGCCAGGGTCGTGAGGGTCGCGTAGCTGGTGCCAAAGTCGTCGAGGCCAACGTGCACGCCCATTGCCCTGATGTCTGCGATCACGTTGGCGACGTGCGCGTCACCGGCCAGGGCTTGGCTCTCGGTGATCTCGATGGCGATCAGGCCGGGGCTTCCGCTGATGTCGATGGCCTCGGCGATGTCGTTCACCACGCCGGCGCTCAACTCGCCCGCTCCGAGGTTCACCGCGCAGGCGATCGCTGGCCGACGATCGCCGTACGATTCGGCCAGGCCCGGGAATCGCTCCGACCACGTCCGCAGCTGAAATGCAACGGTGCGGAGCACCGCGCGACCGATGCCAGCGACCAGGCCAAGGTCCCGAGCCAACCCCAAGAAGGCATCTGGTCCGAGGAGATCGTGGCCAGGTCGGCTCCAACGCGCCAGCGCCTCGAACCCTGCGAGCCTGCCATCGCGGAGGTCGATCTTTGGCTGGAAGTGGGTGATGATCTCGCTCCGAGCGACCGCACCGTGCAGGGCGGACTCCAGGTCGCGTCGGGCGCGCACCCGGGACCGCAAGCGAGCGTCCGCGACCTCCGTCGCCACACCGCGGCGCCCCGTCGCCGCCGCACTCGCAGCCTCTGCTTCGCGCACCACCTCTGCGGCCTGTTGGCCTTCTTGCATGAGCGCGATGCCGATGCTGAGCTTGGCCCTCACCTCAAGATCTCCGACGAGGATCGGCGCTCGCACCGCCACATGCATCTGATCGGCGACACCCCTCGCCACGCCATCGGCGTCGCTCGGATCGAGGTCCTCGAGCAGGACCGCGACCGCGCGCGGGCCGACCCTTGAGAACGTGTCGTTCGACCCCAGAACGACTCCCAATCGTCGCGCGACCTGCCGCAGCACCCGGTCGTCTCGCTCTACGTCGCGTCGCTGACCTCCATCTGCCACCCACCCGATCTGGGCCAGCAACACCGCTGCGCTTGGATGGCTGCGCAGCGTCTTGGCCAGCGCGAGGTCCAGCCGATCCATGAGCACCGACCGGTTGGCGAGCCCAGTCACCGGATCATGGAACACGTGGTGGAACAGTCGGCGCTGGGTTTCACGCTGCTCCGTCAGGTCCGTGATCTGGGTGAGCGTCCACACGCCATCCTCACCATCTGGCGCAGGAACCGCGGCGACGATGCACATGCACCACCTCGTCGATCCGTCAGCATGCAGATGCCGCTTCTCCATCCGATAGACCGAGCGCTCGCCCGCCTGCAGCTCACGCCAGTGGTTCCAACCCAGGCGCACATCGTCGGGATGCGTGAACCGGGCCTCGTCCCACGGGCCGACGATCTCGGCCTGTGTCACTCCGAAGAGCTTGAGGAGCGTCTGGTTCACCAACCTGATGTCGCCGCGGCTGTCTTGCAGGAGGATCGCGTTGTCGGCGTTGTCGAACGCCACCCTCACCAACGACGCCGCATCGTCGGCTCGGGCCCGAGATGCGCGCAGCTCGGTGAGGTCGACATAGGACGTCACGACCGATGTCGGCCTACCATCGTCGTCCGGCGTCAACGGTGTCGCAGTCACCGCGAGCCACCGCGCCGGACCTCCGTCGCGCCGGATGGAGACCACGCACTGGCCGCGCTGACCGGTGGTGAACGCCTTCTCTGTCGGTCGCATCCCGACGATCGGCGCCCCGGTCTCATCAAGGATCTCGATGCCAGTCGGCCGCGACCCGGCACGGCGGGCCAGTTCGTCCTCTGACAGCGGGAGCAACTGGAGCGCCCTCGCGTTGAAGGTGATGGTGCCATCGCTGTGCTCGTGCACGATGCCCTCATCGAGCCCTTCGAGCACCAATCGTTCCCGCTTGAGCGCGGCGGCGGTCTCCGCGAGCAACGTCGACCGCTCGTCCAGGGCGCGCGCCGCGGCGACGAGGCTTGCGGCCATCTCCGCGAGGCGTGTGAGGGGTGCGACGATGCGCGGCGGAAACGCGCCCGGCCGGGCATCGACGATGGCCAGCAGGCCGAACACTTGTCCGTCGTGGATGAGGGGGAGGTTGCACCACGACCGCACGCCGTATGCCTCCGCTGTCTCGCGATCGAAGTCGTCGACGGCGCCGAGCGAGTCTTGGACGATCCACGCCCTGCCGGTGCGCGCCGTCCACGCGGCGGGCTCATCGATGGCGCAGGAGTAGTCCGTTCCCTCAACCACGCCGACGGCAGCGACATAGCGAAGGCGAGTGCCCTCAACGAGCGCCACGCTCGCCCCATCACACGACGCCACGTCCCGCGCCCGTTCGATGAGCATCGCCAGCACCGCCGCGAGCGTCGCCGGCGCGCTGCCGTCGCCGACTATCCGGGCGTCAGATCCCACAGACATCGCTACGAAGCGTAACTATCCCGGGCGCTCGGATTCAAAAGATCGGACATTCCGGACAGCCTCACCACGGAACGCGGCGCTGCGGGCCTCAGCGTCGCTCTCTCGGACGACTCAGCGGCGGTTGGTGGCGAGGACTGCGAGGTGGTGGCTCGCCGCCTGGCCGGAATCTGGCGTGGTGGCACCGATGACCGCCACGACGGCGCCTCTGCTCCCGTCGAAGATGCCGGCCCGCGCCTGGCCGAGCGGACGCCCCGCGATGAAGGTCTCGAAACTGGTGGGGCCGGTCGGCACACCCACGAGCGCCGGGACGCGCTGTGCTGCGAACTGCGGCCCGTCGACGACAGCAACCACGACGCGGGGGATGTTCGGGCTGGGTCGGCCGGTTGCGTAAAAGCCGCATGCCGGCGCGTCGCCCGCCGCAACGATGGGGATGGGAACGACGGTGGCGATGGCGACGCCCAGAGCCGCTGCGGCCTCGTCTCTCCTGAGAAGGTTGCAGGCCGCGGTGCTCGGATCCCGGCTGACGGGCAACGACGTCGGAACCGTCGCCTCGCTGGCGGGCGCGCTCTGGGGGGGAACAAGCGACGGAGCGCCTTGAGTGCGGCCCAGGAGGCGAGACCCACCAACGAGCAGCACCGCCGTGAGCGCGAATGCTCCGAACGCAAGGGCGGCGCTGACGAGCGGGGTGCGTTGCCGGCGCCGGGTCGCGGACGCGTCGCCCGCGCCTCCGAGATCGGCAGAGACCGGTGGCGGGGAGCGCAATGGATCATCGACAACGTTGGTCGCTGCGGGCTGCGCAGACCGCGCGTGAAGGACCGGCGGCGCCTCGTACGCCGACGCGCGATCATCCTCGGGGGCCGCGTCCCACCCCCAGCCGTAGCCAGTGATCGGCGCGGTCGCAGGATGCTCCGGCCACAAGCGGTCAGCGCTCGCGGTCGTGTCCTCGGGCCGCTCGCTCAGCTGAACCGTCCTCGGGCCGCCAGCGCCTCCGCGATCTGCACGGTGT
>JAYUDU010000265.1:0-4985 GCA_043739605.1 Acidimicrobiales bacterium
CGCTCGCAAACTGCGCCACCAGTGTGATGTACGAAGGCACACCGGACCACCCGTCAAAGGACCGCTGGTGGCAGATCATCGAGGACTACAAGGTCACCATCCTCTACTGTGCCCCCACGGCTATTCGCACCTTCATGAAGTGGGGCACAGACCTGCCGGCGGCCCACGACCTCTCCAGCCTTCGCCTGCTCGGAAGCGTCGGCGAGCCCATCAACCCCGAAGCTTGGATCTGGTACCGCACCCACATCGGCTCCGACCGCACCCCCATCGTCGACACGTGGTGGCAGACCGAGACGGGCGCCATCATGATCAGCCCGCTGCCCGGCGTCACCACGCTCAAACCGGGAAGCGCCACCCGCGCCCTGCCTGGTATCGGGGCAGAGGTGGTTGACGACGCAGGCAACAAGGTCGACATCGGCGGCGGATACCTCACCCTGACGGAGCCGTGGCCAGCGATGTTGCGGGGCATCTGGGGCTCTCCGGAGCGCTACCAGGAGACGTACTGGAGCCGATTCCCCGGCCGCTACTTCGCAGGCGATGGCGCCAAGCTCGATGCCGACGGCGATGTGTGGCTGCTCGGCCGGGTGGACGACGTGATGAACGTGTCCGGCCACCGGGTGTCGACCACCGAGGTGGAGTCTGCCCTCGTCGACCACCCGAGCGTCGCCGAGGCGGCCGTCGTTGGAGCCAACGACCCCGTCACCGGGCAGGCGATCATCTGCTTCGTCACCTTGAAGGGCGGCGAGGACCAGAGTGCGGAGGCCGGCGAGACGCTCCGTAAGCACGTCGCCATCAAGCTTGGAGCCATCTGCCGCCCGAAGACGATCATCTTCACCGACGAGCTGCCAAAGACCCGCAGCGGCAAGATCATGCGCCGCCTCCTACGCGACGTCGCCGAAGGCCGGGCGCTCGGTGACACCACGACGCTCGCCGACCCTGGCGTCGTCGCCGAGATCGCCAAGCGGGCTGCGACCACACCATCCGAGGAGTGATGGCCGAGGTCCGCCGAGACGTGCCGAGCGATGCAAAGAAGGTCCCCTTCACCTGGCGATGGCGCGGCGAGGTCCTGGCCGGAGGTCCGTGCGCTCTCGTCGACATCGATGGCGTGCTGGCCGACGGGCGGCACCGGCAGCGCTTCATGGAGTCGAGGCCTCGCGACTACGAAGCCTTCTTCGGCGCGGCCCACCTCGACACGCCCATCGTCGAAACGGCGGTGCTCGTTGGTCTCATGGCCTCAGAGCTTGCCGTTGTGTTGGTGACGGGCCGGCCGTTTCGCATCCGTCAGGCCACGAGAGATTGGCTGGAGGAGCATCGCTTCCGGTGGGATCTGCTGGTCTTGCGACCTGACGACGACCGACGCCCCACGCAGCAGTACAAACGCAGCTGCCTGCACCGCTTGTGGGAGTACGGCTTCGCGCCGGTGCTCGCGCTCGACGACGAGCCAGGCAACGTCGCGATGTACAGGGCCGAAGGCGTTCCGTGCTTGTACGTGCACTCGGGCTACTACGACGCTGAGCCCAACCCGCCACCACCGGGACGCGGCGCCTAGGCTGGCGTGGTCACGTCGTCTGCTGGAGCTGGCGGCGGTCCCTCGCTCATGCCCTCCTCGTCTGTCACGCCCCGCCGCCCCTCCGCCCCGTCGGCGATGGTCGTTGCCGCGCTCTCGGCGATCCTTGCGACCATGGGAGCCGTCGGGGCGGCGGCCCACGCCGACCAGCCGAGCCAAGCATCACCAGATCCCAACGGATCGACCACGACCAGCACGACGTCTGGCGGTGCCCTCGTGCCCACGACGCCAACGACGCGAGACACCCCGGCCACCACCTCCACCTCAGCGCCGGTCACGTCCTCGACCACTGCGCCTACGCAGCAGGCGCCGACCACCACGCTGGCCAACGGCGAAGGAGGCAAGCCGAAGGGCGCGCCATCGATCCCGCCCGACGCGCAGGCTCAGATCAACGCCGTCCTCCGGAGCGGCCCGAACAACAGCGCCGCTCTGGTGCTGGCGCTGCAGCAACTGCGAGACCTCGGCATCTCCGAAGAAGAGATCACCCGCGTTGGATACGGCCAGTTCCCGGTCGCAGGTCGCACGACGTTCGTCGACGACTGGTTGTTCCCCCGCTACGTCCCGACCTTTCACCTGCACCAGGGCACCGACGTGTTCGGCGCGTTCGGCACCCCGGTGCGGGCGCCGTTCGATGGTGTCCTCAAGCAGACCAGTGGCGCCGTCGGCGGTCTGGCCGCGTACGTCACGCTGCCGGATGGCACCTACGTCTACATGGCCCATCTCCAATCGTTCGCCGTCGACATGGTCGATGGTCAGCCGGTCCGTCAGGGGGACGTCGTCGGCTTCGTCGGCGACACCGGCGACGCCAGGGGCGGTGCACCCCACGTGCATTTCGAGATCCATCCCAAGGGCGGTGCAGCCGTCGACCCCAAGGCCACGCTCGACGCGTGGCTCGCCAACGCAGTCCTCGACGTGCCCCGCCTCGTCGGCGAGTCTCGTCGGCTGAAGGGCATCGGCGCGCCGGCATCGGTCACGGGTGTGCCGTCGTTGGCGTCGACCGCAGGTGGAGCGGGGGTTGTCCTGGCCGCGTTCGTCCCGAGTCCAGCAGGTGCCGTTGCCGACGGTGCGACGGGCTCGCTCTGGGCAGTCGCCGCCAACCCTGCCGTTGGCGCGACTCATGTCGCCTCGGCGCTGGCCAGCCACGCTGCCGACACCATCGATTGGGGCTCCCCGATCGACCCCGGTCAGGGAACGGAGCTCACCGCGCCGCCAACCCAGGCTGCGGCCCTGCTCCGGGCCCTCGCGGTGCTCTCAATCTAGCTCGCGCTAGCGAACCTCAGTCGCGGAAGTTCTGGAACTGGAGCGGGATGCCAAAGTCCTCTCCCTTCAGGGCGGCGATCACGCCCTGGAGATCGTCGCGCTTCTTGCCGTTGACGCGCAGCTGTTCGCCCTGACCCGACGACGACACCCCCTTCAGCTTCAGCTCCTTGATGAAGGTGTTGATCTTCTTGGCGTGCTCTGCGTCGATGCCGGCCTTGAGCGTGATCGTCTGGCGGAGGATGCCGCGCGAACCCTCCTCGACCTTGCCGCGGTCCAGGACCTGCAACGACACACCACGTTTGACAAGCTTCTCGACGACGACCTGGTCGACCGCCTTCAGTCGCTCCTCGGCGTTGGAGGTCATGGCGATGGCGTCGCCGGACAGCTCGACGCTGGAGCCGGTGTTCTTGAAGTCGAACCGTGTCCCGATCTCCCGCTGGGCCTGGTCGACGGCGTTCTTGACCTCTTGGGTGTCGGTCTCGGAAACGACGTCGAACGTGGGCATGCGGCCACGCTATCGTTGCCCCGTTCCTGGGTCGGTGCCCGAGTGGCCAAAGGGAACTGGCTGTAAACCAGTCGCGTAAGCTTCGGAGGTTCAAATCCTTCCCGGCCCACCAACGCTAGCGACGCCCCCGCCTTTCGGTGGGGGCGTCGCGTTTTGGCGGACGAGAGGCCGGCTTCGCCGGTCTCGTCCGCTGACCTCCGCTCGCGGGGTCAGCCTCGGCAGGCGAGGAGGAGGGTTGGGTACGGGTTGACGGGGACTCCGCCGCCGGGATGGATTTCGAAGTGCATGTGGGTGACCGTGGTGATGGCGTTACCAGAGTTGCCGACAGCGCCGATGAGCGTTCCTGCGCTCACCCTGCCCTTTGCTGCGTAGCTCTCGAGGTGTGCGAGGTAGTACCGGTTGCCGTCGTCGCCATACAGTTGGATGGCGTTGCCGCCGAGGCCGTTGGGGCTTTGCACCACGTTGCCGGCGACCGGGGCGACGACGGGGGTGTTGCGGGGCGCGAACAGGTCGTTGCCCTCGTGCTTGCGGCCACCCGAGCGCACGAAACCCCAGTCGTTGATGAACGTTCCGGCTGTCGGGCACCGCCACGCCCCACGCACCTGCACGATCGACCCGACCGTCGGCTTCGACCTCGCGGCGGCTCTGTTCGCCTCCGCGATCGCTGCTCCCGTGCTGCCCTTCTTCGCGGCGATCGAGGTCCAGGTATCACCGGCTGCCACGGTGTAATCGGAGGTGCCGAACGTTCGCCACACCATCGATAGCGGCCGCACTCCGACCGTCGTGGTGGTAGTCGGCGCCACCGTCGTGGTCGAGGCGTTCGGAGGATGGACCGGCGGGGCGGCGTCGAGGGCTGCCCACGTCGTCGCGCCGACGACGCCGTCAGCGACCAGCTTGCGGCTGGCCTGGAACGCCTGGACCTTGCGTTGGGTTCCTGACCCAAACCTGCCATCGATCCCGACTGCAAAGCCCGCGCGTGTCAGCGCGGTCTGCAGCGCCCTGACGCCTTCGCCACTGGCGCCGAGCGACAGCCGAGGCCGGTCGAGCGTCGGCGCGGGAGTCGGACCCGGCGGTGGTGTGCCATCGAGCGCCGCCCAGGTTGCGGTCCCGACGACGCCGTCGGGCGAGAGATGAGCCTTCTGCTGAAACGCGATGACGGCGGCTTGGGTCGCTGGACCGAACCTGCCATCGGCCGTCACCGCATATCCGGCGGCGCGCAACGCCTGCTGGAGCGCCACCACGGTCGGTCCAGACGAGGAGAGTCGGACGAGGGGAAGGCCGGCCAGGGCGCTCAAAGCGACCGGGGCCCGAGGCGTGACGGCAGATGCCGGCGTGAGGGAGCCCGCACTTGCGAGCGCGACCGCGACGAGGAGCGCGGCCGGTGCTTTCGTTCGCATGTTGGTGCTGGTCTCCTGCCGGGCACACCCCTCTCCGCGACTGCACACAGTAGTCACACGAACCCCACGCGCAACAGCGTCTCGACACAATTGTCCTTAGAGGAGCTTTTCGAGGACCACCACGTCGAGCCACTTCCCGAACTTGCGACCGACCTGGCGCTCGATCCCGGCCTCCTCGAACCCGCATGCCTGGTGGAGCGCGATCGAGGAAGCATGGCCGCCGACGATGCGTGCGAACACCGCATGGAAGAGATCG
>JAYUDU010000266.1:0-1811 GCA_043739605.1 Acidimicrobiales bacterium
TCAGCCGGGTAGACGTTTGCGCCGCCGCAGATGATGAGGTCGTGGCGGCGGTCGTCGAGGAACAGGTAGCCATCGGCGTCGAGGTGGCCGAGGTCGCCGATCGAGGTGAACCCGTCTCCGGTGCGCGGGGCCGGCGGGCCACCGAGGTAGGTGAACGTCGGAGCGGTCTCGTCGGTGCGCCGCAGGAACACCTCGCCGACCTCGCCCGTTGCGAGCGCCTCGCCGTCTGCCCCCATGATGCGGACGTCACAGTCGAGCGGCTTGCCGACGGTGCCCGGCTTGGCGAGCCACTCGGTGCCGGTGACGAACGCCCCGCCGACGCCCTCGGACGACCCGTAGGCCTCGGCCACGCGCGTGGGGCCAAGGCGGTCGATCCACGCCCGCAGCACCCATGGCGGGCACGGTGCGGCGGCGGACCACAGCATCTCAAGGCTCGACAGCTCGACGTGCTGGCCAGCTGACTCGCGCTCCTCGACGGCGCGGTGGAGGCGAGACAGCATCGTGGGCACCATGAAGGCGAACTGCACCCCGTGGTCCTCGATGGCAGCGAGGGCGAGCGGCGCCTCGAAGCGGCGAAGGACCACCAAGTGATGGCCGTGGAACAGGCCGAGATGGGCGTACCCGAACGGACCCGTGTGGTACATCGGTCCGCTGATGAGTTGGGTTTGGCCGTGCCGAAGGCCGACCATGCCGGCGAGGCCGGGCACCACATCGCGCGGCGCGCAGAACGGCAGCGCGTTCAGCACGATCTTGGGCCGACCGGTCGACCCGCCCGAGGCGATGGCGATGCCCGGCGCAGAGACGACGTCGTCGATCGGCGTCGACGGCAGCGCCGGATCGGACAGCGCGGTGGGGCCGAGGTCGGAGCCGATGACGACGGTGGGCGCGTGCTCGCGGACGAGAGCGATCAGCTGCTCGAGCTCGGCACCCGGCAGCGCCGGGCTGATCGGGAGAACGCACGCGCCGAGGCGCAACGCACCGAGCGCGCTGGCGACGTGATCGATGCCGTTGGGCAAGCCGATGACGACGAACGAGGTGTCGCCGACGCCCCGCGCCGCGAGCCCGTGTGCAGCCCGAAGCGAGCGGTCGCGCAGCGCCGCCCAGGTGATCGTCTCCTCCGCCAGACCGCCGCCGAGCACAGTGACGGCCACGTCGTCGGGATGGCTCGCTGCATGGCGATCGAGCTGCGACGGGTACGACGCCAACTCGATCGGTTCGCCCGCCACGGCCGCAGCATGCCAGCCCGCGGGTGCGTCGGCCGTGGCTCGGGTGGTGTTCGGTACAGTCCGGCCCGGTGGACGTCGGTCGGGTGGTGGTGCTGAACGGCTCGTCGAGCGCCGGCACGTCGTCCCTCGCGGCGGCGTTCCAGGCTCGGGAAGCGGCCCGCGGCCGGGCCTGGGTCATCACCGGCATCGATGACTTCCTCGGACGCCTCCCCATCGAGTTCGTCGGTGTGCCTGACGAGCGCGGGCCGTACTGCGACCAGGGCTTCAGCATGCAGCGCGACGCGGCCGCGCTCATCTCGATCACGTTCGGGCCCTTGGGCCTCGCCCTGATGCGCGGCTACCGGCGGAGCGTCGCCGCGCTCGCCGCCGCAGGACTATCGGTGCTCGTCGACGAGGTGGTGCTCGATGAGGCGGCGTGGGACGACTGGGTCGAGGCGCTCGCTGGCGTCGACGCTTCGTAGGTCGCGGTTTGGCCCCGCGCCGTGCGCCAGCCGGCCGTCTTGAACTCGGGGTGCGCGGGACGGCCGACTGGCCCACGCTGGACGTCGATCTGCGGCGGCGGAGGCCGTCGGAGTCGGTGGCTCC
>JAYUDU010000267.1:0-4979 GCA_043739605.1 Acidimicrobiales bacterium
CGTCGACGAGCTGACCCACGAGGGTGTGGGTGATCGACTTCGCCATCGACCACGATGTCAGTTGCGACGCGGCACTGATGCCGGCCTCGGTGTTGTACCGCTCAGCCAGCACGGCTCCGTCGGCGGCGACCGCGACCACCGCACCGGGCGACCCGAAGCGATCGGCGTTGGCCGGGTTGAAGTGCTCGTCGAGCCACGCCTCGACGGCCGGCGTGCGGGCTCCGATCCCGCTGGTCGAGCCGATGCGCCACGTCATGACGTGGCCTCGTCAGCGGCTGCGAGCGCCAGCGCCAGCGCACGGAAGGCGCGGCCCCGATGCGAGATGGCGTGCTTGTCGTTGGGGTCGAGCTCGGCGAACGTGCGCCCCTCGGCCTCGTCGGCGACGAAGATCGGGTCATAGCCGAAGCCGCCTTCGCCGCAGCGCTTGGTGCTGATGGATCCCTCGCAGACGCCGTCGACGACGACCTCGCGGCCATCGGGGCATCGCACCATCGCCACGGTCCGGAACCGCGCGGTGCGGTCCGGCGGTGCCACGTGAACGAGGGCGGCGAGCAGCGCCGTCACGTTGTCGTCGTAGGTCGCGTTCTCGCCTGCGAAGCGAGCGCTCCGGACACCGGGGGCGCCCCCGATGGCATCGACCTCGAGGCCGGTATCGTCGGCCACCGCTGGCAGGCCCGTGGCAGCAGCGAGCGCGACCGCCTTGAGCCGGGCGTTGCCCTCCAACGTGTCGGCATCCTCGATGACGTCGGGGACCTCGGTCGGGCGCGGCCGGACGACCACCCCGGGCATTGCCGCGTCGAGGATCGCTCGGATCTCCTCGGCCTTGTCGGGGTTGGCCGAGGCCATGACCAGCTCGTGCATCCGACGCGCCTACCGCAGCGCCGGCGGGATGGCCAGCACGGCCCGTTGCATCTCAACCAACCGGGCGATGCCGCCCTCGGCGAGGTCGAGCAGCTCGTTCAGCCGCTTGCGGTCGAACGTGCCGTGCTCCGCCGTGCCCTGCACCTCGATGAAGCGGCCGGAGCCCGTCATCACGACGTTCATATCGACTTCGGCCGCGGCATCCTCGACGTACTCAAGGTCACAGCGAGCTTGGCCGTCGACCACACCGACCGACACTGCCGCGCACTCATCCCCGAGCGGATGGTGCGGCAGGCGACCTGCCGCAACCAGGCGCGTACAGGCATCGTGCAGTGCGACGAACGCTCCGCAGATGGACGCGGTGCGGGTGCCACCGTCAGCTTCGAGCACGTCGCAGTCCAGTGTGATGGCAGCGTCCGGCAGCTGCGTGAGATCGATGACGGCACGAAGTGAGCGGCCGATGAGGCGCTGGATCTCCTGGGTGCGGCCCGACTGCTTGCCCTTCACGGCCTCGCGCTCGACCCGGTCGGGTGAGCTGCCGGGCAGGAGCGAGTACTCGGCGGTGACCCAGCCCCGCCCAGAGCCGGAGAGCCACTTCGGCACCGACTCGGCCACCGATGCGGTGCACAGCACCCGGGTGTTCCCGAAGCTGACGAGGCACGAGCCCATCGATGACGCGGTGAAGTCGCGTTGGAAGGTGATCGGCCGCAGGTCGGGGGCGGCGCGGTCCAGGGGTCGAGGCATGGCGCCTGCATAGCAGGCCGAGTGGCAGATGCGGCTGGGCCGACCCGGACAATCAGTGCAGACCGTGCGCTGCCCGGGCCAGACGCCCGTAGCGCGCGACACTGCGCGCGTGTCCGACGAAGCGTCGCCGCCGCGATCCACCGTCGTGGTCGCCGCCGCCACCATCCTCCTCGCTGTCATCGCGATCGCCGCCATGCTGATCGTGCGGCGCGACCACGGCAGCGCGGCCGCAGGTGGGGCGCCCGTGGCGCGCCAGACCGACACCGCAGCCGCGACGACAGCGACGGAGCCGACCGCCCCTCCCACCGCGCCAGCGACCGCCCCGCCGGCGTCGGCCGAATCCCAGGGAGCACCCGCCGCCTATACATATGCCTCAGGTCGAGTGCTACGCGCCGACGGCACCGGCGCCGGCGGACTTCCGCTCAACGTGTACCACCCCAAGGGTGGAGCGGAGCTGTTCGCAATCATCGCCAGCCTCGGGCTCGTCTGCGTCGGGCCGCAGCGCTGCGTCGATGACGGCATCGTCGCTACGACGGAGTCCGACGGCCGGTTCCGCATCGTCCTCCCACCCGAGGGTGGCGTCGGGTGGCGCATCGGAGCGAGCCTGGCGGACCCAGACGGTGCCGGCGGCATCACGCCGGCAAGCGTGCTGGTGTCGTTCCGATCGGGTGCGCCGAACGCCACCGTCGCCGTCGGCGACCTCCGGTTCTGGGAGTCGACGCCCACAGCCAAGGCCGGTTCTGCGAACGCCATCAACATCGCGTGGGCGCCGCCGCCGACGGGCCCGTCGCTCGGCGTCACCGCCACCGTCGCCGGCTTCGCCACGCCCGGCGCGCGCCGCGATGGAACGACCTTCGATCGCCGAGAGCTCGAAGACCACGCCGGCGACATCGCCGTCCTCGCCACCACTCGGCCCACGATCGCCAACCGCACCGAGACCCTGTGGCGGGCCGCGCCGATCGTGCCGTTCCCGAAGGCCCTCAGCGCCGGCGCTCCCCCAAGCCGCGGCCTCCCGTGCAAGTTGGCCCTGCCGCAGAACGCGACCGCAACCGCTCAGCCGTGCGCCCTGACCGACGGCGTGTTTGCCACCGAGGCCTCCTCACCCCGTCCCAGCAGGATCAACGAGGCCACCGCTGCTGTGATCGATCTCGGCGGCGCCGGCTTCACCGCGCTGCGCGTGCGCGGGGTGTTCGTCGACAAGGTCGAGGTCAGCGCGGACGGCACCACGTGGCGGCCGGTCGACGGCGCAACCACCGCCGTCGCCGTCGTGTCCGGGCCAGCGCGATACGTGCGGGTCACCAGCGGAACAGGCCTGCGGGAGATCGCCGAGGTGAGCGCCTGGCGCTGAGCTCGACGCCACGTCGGGCACCGGCGGCCACGGCGTCGGGGAAGCGGAGCGACGCCGAAGGCGAGCGAGGGAAGCCCCGACCGAGAACTCAGAAGTAGATGATGCCCTTGGCGCGGGCTTCGACGGTGTCGAGGTCGTCGGTCCATGCGCCGGTCGAGAGGTACTTCCAACCGCCGTCGCACACGATGGTGACGATGACGCCCTCGTCCATCTGCTTCGCAGCCTTGGCTGCGGCGGCGACGATGGCACCAGAGGAGATGCCGCCGAAGACGCCGACCTCGGTGAGGCGCCGCGTCCATTCTATGGACTCTCGTGGCCGCACGATGAGCTTGCGGTCGAGCAACTCGAAACCGCCGTTGTTGAGAAACAGCTCTGGGATGTACCCCTCGTCGAGGTTCTTGAGGCCGTCGACCATTTCGCCAACGGGCGGTTCGATCGCCCAGATCTGAATGTCTGGCTTCTGTTCCTTGAGGTAGCGGCCAACGCCCATCAGCGTGCCACTCGTGCCCAGCCCGGCGATGAAGTGGGTGATCTGGGGGCAGTCGCGCCAGATCTCGGGCCCGGTGCCCTCGTAATGGGCTTGCGCGTTGGCGGGGTTCGAGTACTGATGCAAGAACACCCACTCCGGATGCTCCTCTGCCAATGAGATGGCCCGCCGCATGGCACCATTTGACCCTTCGCCACCCGGCGAAGGGATGATCTCCGCGCCCCACAACTCCAGCAGCTGGCGGCGCTCGATCGAGACGTTGGCGGGAAGGACCACCTTGAGGTGATAGCCGCGGACCTTGCAGATCATCGCTAATGCAATGCCGGTGTTGCCAGACGATGATTCGATGAGCGTGGCACCCGGCGTCAGCCGACCGTCTATCTCGGCCGCTTGGATCATGAACTTTGCCGCACGATCCTTGACGCTGCCACCGGGGTTCTGGCCTTCGAGCTTGGCGAAGATTTTGACCTTCGGGTTCGGTGAAAGGCCGCTGATGTCAAGGAGCGGCGTGTCACCAATGAGGTCGAGGATTGACGCGTAGGCAGCCATGTCGGGTTCTCAGCCTCCCGCGACGGCGGGAAGGAGCGCTACCTCAGAATCGGGGCCGATCTTGGCATCGAGGCCGCCGATGTATCGGACATCCTCGTCGTCGACGTAGACGTTGATGAACTTGTGTGCCGAGCCGTCGGCGTTGAGCAGCTGCCCTTGCATACCGGGGTGGCTGGCCTCGAGCGCGACGAGTAGCTCGCCGACGGTGTCTGCGTCGACGGTCAGCGACTTCGCCCCACCAGCATGCTGGCGAAGGACGTTGGGAAGACGGACGTCAGGCACGGAAAGCTCCAGGGGGGCGAGGACCAGGCGAACGGCGAAAGCCGAGCGCATCGGTCGGGAATCCTACGTCGGGTGACAACCCGCGCCCCAGCCCAGCGATTCCCGCCAGCGGCACGCAAACGCTCAGAGTGCGACGCACTCCTCTGCGATGGTGTCATCGACGATTCGCCACGACCGGGTTGAGGGCTCCGCCCGCTTGAGCGAAACGATGACGTATCGCCACGCCGGGTCGGGAGCCTGGGCCACGTCAGTCGGAGAGGGGTGCGCCTCGGTGTGGGTGTGGGAGTGGAAGACCCCAACGATCTCGAGGTCGTCGTCCTCCGCAGCACGATCCGCTCTGAGCATGTCGAGCGGGGGGATCGAGTAGATCCGCGTCGATGCGGCGTCGTTGGCTGTCGGCCAGCAGCGCATCACCTCGGCGTCGTCGCTGACGCGGGCCGCGGCGCCCGCCGTCCCCGAAAGGTGCCGGCCGATGAGCAGTCCGCACGCCTCATCTGGCAGACCACCGAGGCAGTGAGCCACCATCTCGGCGTGGGTGTCGGCCAGGAAGCGCAGCACGATCGCGACCGTAGCCAGGATCCCGGCCGCGGCCGTTGCGACCCAGTAGAAACGGGGCTTGTGCGAGTCGGCCAGTGGATGTCCGGCCGGGGTCGGCGCCACACCCTGGCGGCGAGCGCTGCGACCGTGATCGGGCTGGTCGCAGCAACA
>JAYUDU010000268.1:0-4974 GCA_043739605.1 Acidimicrobiales bacterium
GCATGCATGCCGGCCATCACCATCCGCAACGTCCCCGAATCGACGCGCGACGAGCTCGCGTCACGTGCGAGGGCTTCCGGGCGGTCTTTGCAGGAGTACCTGCTGGCTCGGCTCGGGGAGCTTGCGTCCGAGCCCGACCTTGAGGCGTTGCTGAACGAAGTGGCGGCGACGAAGGCACGATTCGGCACCCGACTCGACGCAGCGGCGATCCTTCGATTTCGAGACGAGGGCAGGAACGAATGACCCTCGTCGTCGACGCCTCGGCGATGGTCGCGGCGTTCACCGACGATGGGCCGGAGGGGCACTGGGCGATCGGCGTCATCCGTCGCGGCGGGTTGGCGGCGCCGGATCACGTGCACGTGGAGTCCGCGCAGACGATCCGTCGGTCCGAGCTTGCGGGTCGGATCAGTGCAGCCGAAGCAGCGTTGGCCGATGCGGCCTTGCTGCGCGCGCCGATCCGACTTCATGCGTACTCGTCGCTAGCGGACCGGGTCTGGGAGCTGCGCCACAGCGTGAGCGCGTACGACGCCGCCTACGTCGCCCTTGCCGAGGCTCTCGACGCTCCGCTCGTCACGCTCGACCGACGCTTGATGAGAGCACACGGACCGCGTTGCGCGTTCCTCACGCTGGGGTGACCCGGTGATGGAGACGCTTGCCGTCGAGCTGGTCGCGATGGCGATGGTCGACGAGGCGGTGCGCTCTGAGCTGGCTGATGCCGGCAAGCTGTCCGATGGCTCCCACCCGGAGATGCGTGCCGTGCACGAGCGAACGCCGACCGCCTGGAGCAGATCGTCGCCGCACATGGCTGGCCGGGCCGCGTCAACGAGCGACGGCCGTCGATCGAGCTCGGTCCGCTGAGGGGATGTCAGCCCACGCTGGCTTGGAGGTCCTGCTTCCAGGTGCGGAACCGGTCGTGGGTCGCGCCGCTTGGGCCGACGCCGGTGCCGGTGCCGTCGGGGAGGAGGCGGAAGGTGTGCATCGTGGTGAGGTCGTCGATGGCGACGGCGGCGTACCGAGCGTTCCCCTTGGTCGCCGGACCCGCACGCCACAGCGTCCACCGCCCGATGCGGCGCTTGTAGCTGACGACCTCGTGCGGTGGGTCGAGGTCTGCGCCGATTGCGAGCAACTCGGACGGCGCCTGTCGCCACGCCGTCGCCGGGATGGTGCGATCGCGGACTGGTGTCATCGGCAGGTCGGGCGTGTCGATCGGGGTGTCGTCGATCGGTCGGCCGAGCAGGACATCGTCCTCGTCGTCGTTCATGCGGGCTGCCAGTGCGTCACGACGCCGTCGAGCGTCGGCTCGTTTGGCGGTGGGGTGGCGGCGAGGGTGCCGAGGTAGACGAACCCGACGATGTGGTCGGTGTCGTCGAGCCCGAGTGCGGCCTTGACCGTCGGGTCGTACGCCGGCTCTCCGGTGCGCCAGATGGACCCGTAACCGAGCGCCGTGGCCGCCAGAAGCAGGTTCTGGGTGGCAGCGTCGACCGCGCCGAGCTGGTCGGTGAGGGGCAGGAAGCCTGGCGTCACGTGGCACGCGGTGACGATGACGAGGGGAGCCCGGCCAAGCTTGGTCAGCTCCTTGTGTCGGGCGGCGGCGTCGGGCGGCACGCCGGCGGCCGAGCAGCGGGAGTCGTAGGCCGCGGCGAGCACCTCGCCGAACGCCGCCTTTGCCGCGCCGGCGAGGACGAAGAAGCGCCACGGTCGCAACGTCTTGTGGTCGGGTGCAGCCGCCGCAGCGCGCAGCATCGTTGTGATGTCGTCGTCGGTCGGCCCCGGCTCGAGCAACCGCCCACTCGACCGACGGGCGAAGATTGCTTCCAGCGCGTCCATGCTCAACGAGCGTACGACGCCCCGATCGCCCCGCTCAGCGGTCGTTCTTCAGCAGGTACCGGTTGCTGATGACCTTCCAGCTGGGCCGCTCTGCTCCGCCGTCCGGCGCGCGGAGGTGGCTGGCGTCGGTGGCAACCCACACGATGCCCTCGGCGGGTCGTCCGCTGATCGTCGATGCGCGCCCGTCGGCCTGCGCAAGCGCCTCGGCGATGGACGTCGGATACGACAGACCCTCGATCGTCGGCGCCCTCGGCACGTCGGCCAGCTGCTGAGGCCATGAGCCAACCGCCACGCGGACGCCGTCGCGGATGAACGAGAACGCGGCGAGCCGCGTGCCCTTGATCTGCAACGGGTTCCCCTGGATGCCCTCGCCGAACACCTCGCCTTGGAGCGCGCACCGGCCGCCGATCTCACCGAGCTTGGCATGCAGGTCGAGGTCACGCGCGATCGCCCACAACGTGTTGGTGTCGCTCTCGACGAGGTCGAGGTTGCGGGTGCAGACGCCATGGGTGCCCTCGATGGGGTCGACGTAGATCGTGCACGAGGTGCCGTCGATCTTCTCGGTCGCCACCCAGGCGTGATCCGTGAGCGCCAGCATCCACTCGAGGTTCTGGATGCGCTCTTCGTCCGACTTCGGGATCCACGATGGCCGCGTGCCCCTGGCGAGTCCGGCGAGCGACGCCGGGATCGGCGCGTCCCACTTGCGGATGCCGAGGGTGTCGGCGACGTCGGCACCGATCGTGGCGTCGGCCACCTCGGGAAAGGCGCCGAGGGGCAGTGCGAGGCCTTGTGAGATCTGGCCCCGCAGGCGCGCGGTCTTGAGGACGTGGCCGCGATGGCCCTCAGCGTCGGTGCGGACGCCCCGGTGCGCCAGGAAGCCAAAGCGCTCGTCGGTGACATCGAGCATCGCGTCGACCTCGATGTAGAGGCAGCGCTCGCCGACCACGAGCTCGCCCTTCTTGATGACGACATCCCAGCCGCGCACCTGCGCGCACTCGATGGCATCCGCTCCGTCGATGGCACGCACGCTGCGCACCGTCTCCACCGTCGCCAACGCTCTCTCGCTCATGTCTCACCCTTCCGGCGCCGCACCTCGACGCCCAGAGAGTGTGACCCGCGGGCGGCCCGCCCTCAGCGTGATTTCTGAGCGTCGCGGGGCGATGGGGCTGCAGCGACTGGAGGTTGCACCGCGATCGTGCGCTTCGGGTACGAACGTGGTGCAACCTCACCGAGACGGCGGGTCGTGGGCGGCGTTCACCCGCAGCGCGAAGAGCGCTCGTACTCCGAGCAAAGCGGAGACGGCGACCGCCGCCAGCGCGACGATGGCGCCGATCGCGGTGGCTGCCCAATCGCTCGCCGACGCGCCCTTCACCGCGACGGCGGAGCCGGCACCGACACCGAACGCCGCGATGATCAGCGAGATGAGGACGCGGGCCCTGGCCCGAGTGTGCGGGTCCGCGTTGGGCGGGCGAAGGGACGGCACCGCTACCAACCCCGGTCGACCCACTCCTGGAGGTGCGGGCGTTCGGCGGCGATCGTGGTGGTTGTTCCGTGCCCCGGCAGCACGACCGTGTCGGCATCGAGAGTGAACAGGCGGCGGTCGATGCTCTGGATGATGGTGTCGAAGTCGGCGTCGGCGGGCTTGGTGTTGCCCGGTCCGCCGGGGAAGAGCGTGTCGCCCGAGAAGAGCAGGGGCGTGCCGTCGACGGTGAAGCACACCGAGCCCGGGGTATGGCCCGGCGTGAGGATCGAGCGGAGGCGCAGATGGCCGATCTCGATCACGTCGGTGTCCTCGATGATGGAGTCGTACGAGGCCAGCATGTGCGCGTCGCCCCTGGTGATGGCCACGTCGTAGCCGGCGTCGCGCAGGGCGGGGATGGCTTGGATGTGGTCGAAGTGGCCGTGGGTCTCCAGCACCCGGCGGACGCCGAGCTTCGTGCACAGCTCCAGCAGCACGCCGTGCTCGTTCGCCGCGTCGATGAGGACCGCGTCGCCTGAGCGCTTGCATCGGATGATCGACACATTGTTCTCGTAGGGGCCGACGACGAGGCTGTGCACCTCGACATCGGCATCGGACCACACGACCTCAACTGGGGTTGCCATGACGTCCAGTCTCGCGCCGGCGATGTCAGCGCGTCGCGGTGACCACGTGGACCCGGCCGGTCAGCACCACATGGCCGGCGTCGTCGAGGTGGTCTCGGAACGCGCCCTCGATCGAGCGGAGTGCGGCAGCGCGCAGCGGCCCCGCGATGCCCGCGGTGATGAGTCGTGTTGGCCCGAAGTCGAGTGCGGCCAGCGCCGCCGCCTTGGGGTTGAACCCACCGCCGAAGGGCATCGCCAGGTCGTGCGTGACGATGTGCACGCCGCGCCAACCGCTTCGTTCCAGCAGCGCGGTCGTGGCCATCGGGTCGCCGAGGGAGAACGGTCCCTCGTCGTCCGGGGGCAGAACGACGATGCGTCCCTCCGACCGGAGCGCCGCGGCAGCCGCGTGCAGTGGCACCTGGAACAGGGGAGAATCGTCGCGTGGGGCCCACACGGCGACGGCGAGCCTCCCGCCCCCTCGGCACCCGGCAGCCAGGTTCGAGAAGGCCGCCACGGGATCAGTGAAGAACATGACGCCGAACCGCGAGAGGACGACGTCGAAGGTCGCGACCGGTGCCTCCCACACGCCAACGTCCGCCACCACCCAGACCGTCGACGCGGCGTCGGCGGACGCTGCCAGCGCGCCGGCGCCAGCTTCGACCATGTCGGCCGAGATGTCGACGCCGGTGACGCCGCCGTCGCGCCCCACCAGTTCGGCAGCGCGTCTCGTGGTCGGACCCGTGCCGCATCCGACGTCGAGCACCCGCTCCCCGGGCTTGATCGCGGCTGCTTCGAACAGCACGTCGGCGACGGACGCAAGCTGGCGCTCGAGGCCGTCCGCCTGGCGCAACCATCGCTGCACCCGATCGCCGGCCCAGACCTCTTCGTCGCTCACGTCGATGATCTTGCCAGCCGGGCTTACAGCCTACGGTCCGATCGTGGCGACGAGCTGGCAGCACCTGACCGACGGTACGACGAGCGTGCTCGTCGCGATCCCCGATGACGCTGCACCACGGATCCTTCACCTCGGCGCAGCCCTTGGTGACCTCGACGCCGCAGCGTTGG
>JAYUDU010000269.1:0-4970 GCA_043739605.1 Acidimicrobiales bacterium
CCTCGGTCTGCTCGCCGCTCGGGCAAAAGTGCCTCTGACCTGGGGTTTTGTGGTGCGCCGGGAGGGATTCGAACCCCCAACCTTCTGATCCGTAGTCAGATGCTCTATCCGTTGAGCTACCGGCGCGGGCGCCTGTGGGCGGACGCACCTTACCCGGGCCGGCGCTGGGACGGCCAGCCCGATTCAGTGCGCCCCGTTGGACGTTCATTGGACGCTTCGTCGCCAGCATGGCGGGATGCGAACGCTCTGTGAGTCCCGCGCCCGCGTGAAGAGCCCGGCGCCGCTCGCCGGCCGCGCCTGGGCCCGGGTCAGAGGATCGCTCGCAGTCGCACTGGCGACGATCGTCATCGCGGCAGGGACCGGCCCCTTTCCGGCGCTTCGCATCAACAACGCCGTCAACGCCGCCGCGCTTCCCGCCAGCCCTGGCGCGCCGCTGCCGCTGCGGGCGCCGCTCTCGAGCCCGCTCACGACTCCCTTCCTCGACGGCGTCTACCCAGGCACGCTCGGCGACAGCATCGTCGTGGGTGACATCGCCACCGGCGACCTGAACGGCGACGGCAACACAGACATGGCGGCGACGGTGCAGCGCGGCGCAGCAAACTCGATCGGCGTCGTCTTTGGCGACGGTGCCGGCGGCTGGTCCGCACCAGTGCTGCTGCCAACGACCGCCGCCGGCGGCACCTCGGTCACGCCAGGTTCGCCAGCCGGCATCGTCATGGCCGACTTCGACGGAGACGGAGACAAGGACCTCGCCGTCTCGGTCCCGATCTACAGCCCGCGGGTGCTCTCGTGGATCAACAGGGGCGACGGCACGTTCACCCGGGGTGCATCGACGCCCCTTCCGACCATCACCGCACCCAACGCCCTCGGCAACATCGCGGGCCGCTTCGACGCGTACGCCCTCGGCGCCGCCGACATGAACGGCGACGGCCGCCCGGACGTCGTGACCAGCCCCGACACGGTCACCTTCGGCGACCAGATCAGCGGCCGGTTCGCCATCCTCACCACGCCGCCCGGAGCCTGGGATGGGTCCTTCGCAGCCCCCGCGTTCTTCGACGCGCCAAATGTAACGAGCGTCACGTTGGCCGACCTTGACCGCGACGGTCGAATGGACGTGGTTGGCCCCGTATATGGGGGCAACGGGGGAAACGCGGTCCGCTGGTGGCGCAACATCGTTGGGACGCCGGGGGGCCCGGTCGCGCTGGCCGGAGACCCGTTCGCCGCCACTCCGGGCGGCCTCGCGGGTTCGGGCGCCATCGCAGAGGCCGGGTTCGCTCCGTTGGCCACGTTCGACGGAGGCCCTCACCAGGGCACCGGTCCGAGCGACCTGAACGGCATCGGGTCGCACGTGGCCGACCTCAATGGTGACGGGATCCTCGACATCGCCGTCATTCGTGACCTCTACGAGGCCAACACCAGCGTCAACTGTTGCGCCGAGGGCCGGTACGCCCTGCGCGTGCTGACCGGCGGTCCCCCCGACCTCAACGGGATGCCGACCTTCACCGGCAGCGACGATCAGTTCGCGCTCGGATTCCGGGACGCGTCGGGGGTCGGCTCGTTCCCAACGGCCCCCTTCGACGCTGACCGCGACGGCGACCTCGACATCATCATGCCAGCGGGCGCGGGTCGCACGGCCATCGCCCGCAACGATGGTCACGGCCACTTCACGCCAGAGACCTACGCCGCCGAAGCCGGTGGCCACACCGACCGCTCGCCCGACTCGGCGCCCTACCCAGGCGCGCAGCTCAACGGCGGATATGGAGCCGGCACATCGGTGTCGATGACCCGCGCCGCCGACGTCGATGGCGACGGCACCCCCGACCTGCTGCCGATCATGACCAGCGGCAACAACGGCGGCGTCTCCGTCGTCCCCTCCGTCGGCCACCCCATCGGCGCGGCGTACGGCGGCACGCAGATCGTGGCGAGTGGCCTCCCGCTTCGCAATGCACAGAACACGCACTCGGTGGTGACCGCCGACTGGGATGGCAACGGCACCGCCGACCTGCTCGCGCCTGGCGGGCCGACCGGCGTGATGGTCAGCCCCGGCGATGGCCACGGAGGGTTCGGTCCGGCCGGTCCTGTGCCGGGAGCCGGCCTTGACCGGTGCGCACCCGACTTCTACACGCAGCTGGTGGTTGTCGACCTTGACCATGACGGTCACGTCGACATCGTGTGCGGCACCTATGACCACTATGCGATCGGGTTCGGTAGCGGGGATGGGTCCATCGCCGCCTCGACCACCACCGCCTACCCGCTGGGGTGGGCCTCTGTGTACGGCACCGACGTGTTCCCGGTTGATGTCAATGGTGATGGGACCCTCGACCTTGCCACGCTGCTCCATGGGCCGGACGGAATCCGCTGGGCTCCGGCAATGGTCGTTGGGAGGGCGCTCGGAACTCCTGTTTTGGGTGAGGTGGTCTCGAACAACGGTGGCTTCTTGTCCAGCTTTGCGGTGGGCGCCTTCGACGCAGATCCGGCGCTGGACGTGGTCGTTCTCGCACTGCCGTTCCAGGAGCCGGCCGCAGACCAAGCCCGACCCATCGTCTCCAGCTACGACATCGGGCCCGACACCAACATCTCCAACCGGCGCACCGTTGGGACCTTGGGCCGGTATCAGTCGACCGCGACCATGGTCGCCGCCGACCTGAACGGCGATGGCCGCCTGGACCTCGTTTCGCAGACGGGCAATGCCGTGAAGGTCCTGCTCAACGACGGCGCCGGCGGCTTCACCATGACCGACGTCTATCACCCTGGCTTCAGCAACAACCGAATCGCCCTCGATGACATCGACGGGGATGGCAAGCTCGACATGTACGGAAACACCTACACCGCGATCGGCTTCAACAACTCTCAGTACGAAGTGGAGATCCTGTTCGGCAATGGTGATGGCACGTTCGCTGTTGACCGTCCAAACCGCCAGCGGCTTTCCACTGCGCTCATTGGCGGCGGCATCGCGGGAATGATGCACGTCGACGTCGACGGCGATCACCGACCGGATCTCGTGATCGCAGAGAACGGTGCCGCGGATGGACCGAACGTCGGCAACGTGGCGGTGTTCCGTGATCTCGGGGGTGCCGCGTCGCGCCAGCCGGACCTTGTGACCACCGCGATCGCCGTCAGCGGCAGTCCGACGATCGATGCCGGCGAGGAGCGCACCATCACGGCGACGGTTGCCAACAACGGCCTCAGCCGTGCAGCGACCATCGGCGCTACGGCGTTCTTCCTCTCGGCGGATGCGGTCTGGTCGCCAGACGACCGGCTGTTGGGCACGGTTCCTGCGAGCGGCGGCGCACTCGGCCCGGCCAGCACCAGGGATGTTCAGCTGACCACGCCGATCGTGCCGAGCGCGCCAGGAGACACCCACATCATCGTGCGGGTCGACGCGCGTGGTGAGGTGCCAGAGTCGGACGAGGCCAACTTGTCCGCCGCGTCGGCGACCATCAACGTCGTTGTTGCCCCGCTGACCATCGGCCGCGGCAACCCGATTGCAGTTCCGGCGGGCGGCGTCCGCTACTACCGCCTCGACGACCCGCGCGCCCTCGCGTTGCGCACGGATCGGCCAGACGCCGCGGTGATCGACGTCGTCCGCGGCGCCCTGCCCGTACCGGCGCGACAGCTGCAGATGCCCGCCGCCGGCGCTCTGGCCCTACCGGCGGGTGCCGGCGTGTGGTTCGTGCGGGTGGAGGGCCGCGCCGCAGGCGCCATCGGCGGGGCCCAGCACATCGTCCTCACGCCCGCGGTCCTGACCTTCGGGGTTCTCGGCGTGTCGCCAGGCCGCGGATCGAACCTCGGGCAGACGACCATCACGGTCGACGGCCGCGGCCTCGACGGCGCGACGGCGCACATCGGCGGCCTCGCCCCCATCGCCACCACCACATCAGCCGATGGCACGAGACTCATCGCGACCTTCGACTTGGTGGGACAGGCTCCTGGTCTGCGGGACGTCGTGATGACCAAGGGCGCGGCCATCTCCACCCTCGTCGGCGCGTTTGTCATCACGACGACGCCGCCGGGCGGCCTCCAGCTGTATGCCGACATGATCGGGCGCGCCCGACTTCCTCAGCGAGTGCCGGGGCTGATCCAGGCGAGGAACACCGGCGACACCGACATCCCGTCTGCGTTCCTGAAGCTGGCCTTCACCGGGGGCACCGTGTCGATCGATGGCGGACCCCCAGTGACCAGTGCGCAGCTGTGGACCGACGCTCCCGGCGTCGCTCCCGGCATCCTGCCGGCTGGCAAGACCGTGTCCATCCCCATGGTGGTCACGCCGGGCGGCGACTACCAGCTGGACGTCCAAAGCTTCGAGCCCGGCGACCCGGCTCCTGGACCGTCGCCGCCCGCGCCGGGCGCGCTCGTATCGACCGCCGGCGAGATCACGGGCCTCGTGGCCGAGCTTCCGCTCTCGGCGCGTGCGGCCATCGCCTCACGGGCGTCGACGCTGCAGGGAAGCACCACTGGTGAGTTCATCGCCGCGATCGGCCGGCTGCGCCGCGCCGGCATCTCCGTCCCAGATCTCGCGATCGGGGAGGAGGCCATCGTTGACGAGGCCGTTGCCACGACAACAGCTGGTTCAGTGGGCCACGGCGTTGTCGTGACCGAGGCGGGCACTGCGGTGGTGGGGGCCATCGTGCGCGCCGAGGGAGGGGCCATGGGCCGCACGGCGAGCGACGGGCGCTTCTCGCTCTTCGGACCGTTGCCCACAGCGGGGACGGCGCTCGCCGTCGACGATCATGTCGTCGCCGGCGGTGCAGGCGCCGCCGATGAGATGCGCATCATCACTAGCCCGGGCGCGTCGCTGGTGGTTGCGGTCGCCGACGCCGCCACGCCGGTAGCGCACGCGCTCATCTCGGCCATGGACAGTGGCGGGACACGCCACGAGGCGACCACCGGGCCAGACGGTCACGGCACCCTGCGGGGGCTGGCGGGGGGCAGCGTTCGACTGAGCGTCTCGGCCGCCGAACATGCGGTGG
>JAYUDU010000270.1:0-1804 GCA_043739605.1 Acidimicrobiales bacterium
TCGGCCCGGCGCTGGCCATCGGGCTCTTCGCGTTCTTGCGCTTCAGTGCGTACGGCATCGCGTTGCGGGCGTCGGCTGAGAACGCCACGAGAGCCCGACTCCTGGGCATCCCGGTCGGGAGGGTCTCCACGCTCGCGTGGGTGCTGTCGTCGGTTCTCGCCGGCAGCGCCGCCATCTTGCTCGCGCCGGTCGTGGGCTTCTCCACCACCGCCGCCGTTGGCCTGCCGCTGCTCATGCGGGGTCTGGCCGCGGCGACGGTCGCACGATACGAGGGCATTGGCACCGCATTCCAGGTGGGCGTCGGCCTTGGCATCCTCGACGAGCTGGTCTTCCACGCCACGGGCCAGAACGGGCTGACCGACGTCGTGCTGTTCGTCGTCGTGCTCGGCGCGCTCATCTTCCGCAGCGGCGTTCGGCGCCGCACCTCGGGCGCAGAGGAGTCCTCGTGGGAGCTTGCGGAGCCGTCGCGCCCGCTGACGTCGAGATCCGCACCCATCCGCGATGGCGCGTCGTCAGCTACACCACGGCGGCGCTCGCGGGCGGCGCCATCCTCGGCGCACCCGTGGTCCTGGGCGGTTCGAAGATCTTCCTCATCGCGTCGATCTCGCTCATCGCCGTCGTCGGATTGTCCGTCAGCGTGCTGACTGGGTGGGCGGGTCAGCTCTCCATCGGCCAGTGGGGGTTTGCTGGCGTCGGTGGGGTCATCGGCTCTGCGCTCGTCACCAGATGGCACGTCTCGTTCTGGCTGGCACTTCTCGACGCCGCCATCGCGGCTGGCGCCATGGCGTTCGTCCTCGGGTTGCCGGCGTTGCGCCTCGAAGGTTCAGAGCTGGCTGTCGTCACCCTCGGCTTTGCCGTGGCAGCTTCCACGTGGTTGTTCAACCAGGACTGGTTCAGAGGCGACGGCTTCTTGCCACGCCCCAGCTATCTCGGCACCACGGAGCTGTACTTTGTGTGCGTCGGGTTCTTGGCGGTGTCGCTGGTTGGAGCGCGGGCGTTGCAGAACAGTCGTGTCGGTCGCACGATGGTCGCCGTCCGTGACAACCCAGCCCAGGCGGCCTCGATGGGTATCTCGGTGGTGCGAGCCAAGCTGACCGCGTTCGTGCTGTCGGGGTTCGTTGCCGGGGCGGCCGGCTTCTTGTTCGCCGCGGCCGTCAACCAGGCGCAGGGCTCTGTGTTTCCGCCCGAGCGTTCGCTCGAGATCGTCACCGCCGTCGTCATCGGTGGGCTCGGATCCATCAGCGGCGCGGTGGTTGGCAGCGCCTACCTGCTCGGCGTGCCGTACTTCGGCGGCGAGATCTCCCCCTACATCGGGCTGCTCTCGACCGGCATCGGCCTCCTCGCCCTGCTGCTGTTCCTGCCCGGGGGCCTCACCCGCGTGGTCAGCCAAGCCAGGGACCGACTCGCCAAGGCCGTCACCGGCATCGACCCCCGGCCCGACGTCGTCCCCCAATCAACCGACACCGAGCGTTCTTTGGTCATTGGGCGCGATTCGCGCCAGACCAAAGACCAAAGAACGCCGGCGCAGGCACCGGCGGCGGTGCGGGCGTGACCGCCGTCGCCGCCGCAACCGCCACGGCCGCCGCCGTGCCCAGGGTTGGGCCGCTGTCGCGGTTCCTCGCCTCGGAGGCGTCGTTGCCCATCGTCGCGCTCGTCGCGCTCAATGCGGCCGACGAGTTCGACACCCAGACGTTCACCATCTTGGGGCCCGAGATCTCGGCCCACTTCCACGTCGGCGCGGGCTTCGTCGGTCTCATGACGGCGCTTTCGCTCATCCTCGGCACGGTCCTGTCGCTGCCGGTCG
>JAYUDU010000271.1:0-1804 GCA_043739605.1 Acidimicrobiales bacterium
GCGCTGTTTGCAGTGGAGAACGGGGCAACGGTCCTGGTGCTCGACGAACCCACCGCGGCGCTTGATGCTCGGGCAGAGGCCTAGCTGTTCGACCGGTTCCTTGAGCTGACCGCCGGCGTCACGACCATCCTCATCAGCCACCGGTTCTCGACGGTTCGAAGAGCCGACCGCATCTGTGTGCTCGACGAGGGCCAGGTGGTCGAGCTTGGTACGCACGACCAGCTCGTCGCCCTGGGCGGCAAGTACGCAGAGCTGTTCGCCTTACAAGCCGCCCGCTTCGTCGCCGACGCCGACGCCGACGCCGAAGACCGCGCTGGCGAGGACGACGAGGCCGCGGCACCGATGGCGGGTGGGTTGTGACCGAGCCGGACCCGAACGACGCCGCCGGCGTGAGGCGGCGGGGGAGCCTGCGAGCTGGCGCGGCCGTGATGGGCGCGTGCTGGCGGGCCGATCGGGTCCGCACCCTGTTCACGTTGATCACCCAGATCCTCTCGATCGGGTGGGGCCTCGTGAGTGCGCTCGGCGTGAAGACACTGGTTGATGCGGCGACGAGCGGTCACGCTTCCAGGGCCGCGCTGGCCGGCGTGGCCATCGGCGCGTTGCTTGGCGTCTTCGCGATGGCCGGTTGGGGTTCGTACAAGGTGCGGGCCACCCTCGAGGACAAGGTTGGGCACCTCCTCGATCGCGAGCTTGTCGAGGCCCTCGGTCGGGTTCCAACGCTCGAGCACCACGAACGGCCCGACCTGCTCGACCGCCTCGATCAGCTGCGCCAGAGCCGCGGCGAGCTCTCCCAGGCCGTCACCGCGGTCTTCGTCGGCATCGCGTCCGTCGTACAGATGTTCATCACCATCGGGCTGCTGGCCAGGGTCGATGCCCGCCTCGCGCTCTTGCCGGTGCTCGCCATCCCGTCGGTGGCCATCACGGCCATCACGACGCGTCGCGCCCAGCGGATCTCGGACTCCGTCGCAGAGCCGCTTCGCGCCGTCGACGCCGTCTTCGAGCTGGTGACGACCCCAGGCCCGGCGTGCGAGATGCGAGTGTTCGGCCTCGGCAAAGAGATGCGGCGACGTCACGCCAACGGCTGGCGCGACGTCATGCGGGTCATCGAGCGCGATGCGATCATCCGCAACCTGTTGAGCGCCCTCGGGTGGCTCGTCTTTGGCCTCGGGTTCACCGCCGCACTGTGGATCGTCGCTCACTCCGTCGCTGGCCATCACGCCACGATCGGGGACCTGCTGCTGACGTTGACCCTCGCCGGGCGGCTCAACGGCGAGGTCGCTGGCATCGTGCAAACCATCAGCTGGCTCACCGGGTGCCTGCGAACGGTCGGAAGGTTCCTGGCCATCATCGGCCATGTCGATGACGTCGAGGCGGCCGGTCGCAGAGCCGGGTCTGGCCGCGCGACGGCACCGGACCGTCTGGTCGATGGCATCCGATTCGAGGGCGTCGGCTTCACCTACCCGGGCACCGATCGCGCCGTTCTCGAGGATGTCCACCTGCACGTTCCTGCGGGCTCGACCGTCGCAATCGTCGGCGACAACGGAGCAGGTAAGTCGACGCTCGTCAAGCTCCTCTGCCGCTTCTACGAACCGAGCGCCGGCCGGATCACCATCGATGGCGTCTCCCTGGCCCACATCGATCCCGCCGCATGGAGAAGCCGATGTTCTGCTGCTTTCCAAGACTTCGCACGCTTCGAGCTGTCTGCACTCGACACCATTGGGATTGGCGATCTCACGACGATCGGCGACGAAGACATCGCGAGGAACGCCCTTCACCGGGCGGCAGCAGGCGACCTCATCGACGC
>JAYUDU010000272.1:0-12145 GCA_043739605.1 Acidimicrobiales bacterium
CGTGACGGCCATGAGCAACGTGCTCGGCACCCTCAACGACATCCCGTCACTGGCCGCGGCGGCCCACGCCGCCGGCGCGCTCGTGCTCGTCGATGGGTGCCAGTCCGTGCCCCACACGGCCACAGACGTGCAGGCCATGGGCGCCGACTTCCTGGTGTTCTCGGCCCACAAGATGCTGGGCCCCACCGGCATCGGTGTGCTGTGGGGCCGCGCCGAGCTGCTCAACGCGATGCCGCCGTTCCTTGGCGGCGGAGGCATGATCCGCGACGTCCGCCTCGACGGCTTCACAGCCGCTGAGGTGCCGGCCCGATTCGAAGCCGGCACACCGCCCATCGCGGAGGCCGTGGGGCTCGGCGCCGCCATCGACTACCTCGACGCCATCGGCATGGATCGTGTCCGCGCCCACGAACACAAGCTCACCGCCTATGCGCTCGGGCACTTGTCAGCGCGCTACGGCGACGACCTCGTGATCCACGGGCCACGCGACCCAAACCTGCGTGGCGGCGTCATGTCGATGGCCTACAAGGACATCCACCCCCATGATCTCGCCCAGGTGCTCGACCAGGCCGGCATCGCCGTCCGCCCGGCACATCACTGCGCAAAGCCGCTGATGCGCCGCCTCGGCGTTGGCGCCACCGCCCGCGCGTCGTGGTACGTCTACAACGACGAAGCCGACATCGACGCGCTCGTCGAAGCCATCGGCGCCGCCGACGCGCTGTTCTCCTAAGCACCCTTCCCAACAAAGGACGCATCTCATGGCCGGATTGGAAGACCTCTACAAGGAGATCATCCTCGACCACTATCGGAACCCGAGGAACCGTGGCGAGCTCGAAGCACCGCCGGCCCAGCGGGCCGAGGGGTTCAACCCCCTGTGTGGCGACGAGGTCGTGGTGTACCTCGACCTTGACGCCACCAACGGCAGCGGCGACGACGCCATCGTTCGTGACATCAAGATCTCGGGTCAGGGCTGTTCCATCAGCCAGTCGTCGGCGTCCATGATGAGCCAGTCGGTGAAGGGCAAGACCGCCGCGGAGGCCCGCAAGCTGCTGCGCTCCTTCGAGCACCTCATGTCGATCCACAGCAAGAACCTGGGCACCGACGAAGCCGAGGATGTCGCCGACCTGGACGAGGCCGAGCTTGGCTTCGACCCCGCCGACCCCACCAAGGGGCTCGGCGATCTCGCCGCACTCCAGGGCGTGGTGAAGTACCCGGTCCGCATCAAATGCGCCACGCTCGGCTGGTACACCCTGCGCCAAGGCCTCGACGACGCCGCGGCCGGCATCCTCAGCCAGTAGCGCGCCCGGCCTTCCAGACGCGGCGAGCATCGGGGGCAAGCCGCAGGTTGGCGGCCTTGAGCCGAGTGAGGAGCTCGCGGCTCGTAACCGCGAGCGCGCCGAGCTCGATCGCGGTGGCTCTGCGTTCTTCGTGGAGGTCGTAGTGGTCGCCCTGAAAGGCTCGCGGGGGGATGCCCAGCGTGGCCGCGAACTCGTGGAGCTCATCGAGGCTGGTGTCGCTCACGCAGTGACACCACCGCAGATCGCGCAGGTGCCAGAGGCAGCTGTCGACCAAGATCGTCATCGGGGCCGCGCCGCGCAGATCAGTCGCTGCACAGATCAGCCGCTGCGCAGATCAGTCGCTGCGCAGGCCGAGCAGCAGATAGGCGCGCTCCCCCGGCTCGCCGATGCCGAGCCGTGCGAGCATCTTGTCGGCAACGGGCGATGGCCCCATGGCGAGTGCGATGACCACATCGGTCCCGAGCACGGCTGCGACATCGCTGGCAGCTGCCCGAGCATCCTCTGGCACCTCGGCCGCCGGATCGATCGCGAGCTTTTGCGCCCATGTGCCGAGCTTCGCAGCGTCAACCCCGGGCGGCACCGCGCACTCCAACAGCGGCGTGTCCGCGGAGACGGGGGGCGGGTTGGAGCCCGCGCCCGCTCGCTCGAACGCAGCAGCAGCCGAGGTCCCGGCCCCGAAGCTGGTCCATGGACGTGTCATTGCATCGATCGTAGAGCCGTTCCCCCCGAAGCCTCCACCGCCGGCGCACGACAGACGCGAGCCTGCGCCGCACAGGGCTATCGTCAGCCGGCCACGCCGACTCCTCAAAGGGGAATTCTCATGAAGGTCAACGTCAACTTCGATCTGTGCGCGTCCAACGCGCTGTGCATGGCGGAAGCACCGGAGGTGTTCGAGGTGCGCGACGACGGCTACCTCTACATCCTGAACGAGGCGCCGGGTGAGGACCTGCGCCCCAAGATCGAAGCTGCGGCCCGGGTGTGCCCGGTGCAGGCGATCACGATCGAGTGAGCGATCGGGCGGTCATCGTCGGGGCGTCACTTGGTGGGCTCCGCTGCGCTGAGGCGTTGCGCAGGGGTGGGTTCGCCGGCGACCTCGTCATCATCGGCGACGAGCCCCACCAGCCCTACGACCGACCGCCGTTGTCCAAGCAGGTGCTGGCCGGCACGTGGCCGGAAGGCCAGGCCATGCTCCGTCAGGCCGATGACCTGAAGGCGGACTGGCGTCTTGGCGTCGCGGCCGTGGGGTTCGACGCCGCGACGCGCACCATCGTTCTCGCAGACGGGTCGGAGATCGACGGTGACCGTGTCGTCCTCGCCACCGGAGCGACGCCACGGCACCTGGCCGGTGCGGACGGCATCGCCGGTGTCCACGTGCTGCGCGGCCTCGACGATGCCCGGGCGCTGCGCGCCGCCCTGACCACAACCCCAGCACCCGCCGTCGTGGTCATCGGCGCAGGGTTCATAGGAGCCGAGGTGGCGTCGACCGCGGCGTCGCTCGGATGCGACGTGGTCGTGGTCGAAGCGCTCCCGGTCCCCCTCGAACGCCAGCTCGGCCCGACCGTCGCTCCCTTCGTCGCCGGGCTTCACGAGCTTGGCGGCGTGCGTCTGCTGGCCGGCGTCGGCGTCGCCGGCCTCACCTCGCACGGTCGTCACGTCACCGGCGTCGATCTCGTCGATGGCAACGACCTGGCCGCCTCCGTGGTCGTGGTCGGCATCGGGGTCGCACCCAACGTCGGGTGGTTGGAGGGCAGCGGCCTCGACACCACCGACGGTGTGCTGTGCGACGCGGCCCTTCGCGCCATCGACCCCGCCTCGGGGGACGCATTCCCGGGGATCGTCGCGATCGGCGACATCTGCCGGTGGCCAAACCAGCTGTACCCGGGGGCACCGCCTGCGCGGATCGAGCACTGGTCCAACGCCGTCGATCAGGCGATGCACGCCGCCACCACCCTGCTCGGCGACGCCAAACCGTTCGCTCCGGTCCCGTACTTCTGGTCTGACCAGCACGGCCACAAGCTCCAGGTGGTGGGTCGGGCGGACCCGTCAGATGACGTGGTCTGGGTGGAGGGCGGCCCGCAATTGCGGCCGGGCCAGCCGTTCGTCGCGGTCTACGGCCGCGAAGGTCGCATCGTGGCCGCCGCCGCGATGGACCGTCCGGGGCGGATCATGGGGTGGCGTGGCCGCATCGAGCGCCGCGAGGTCTTCCCTCCACCGCCGGCGTAGGCGTAGGCGTCCGCGCCCACCCAAGCGGTCGACTAGACCCGACCCGCGTGCAGCTCCCGACCGCGCTGCGTCCGCTGCGCCACCGCTCGTTTGCCCTCTTGCTCGGTGCGGGCACCATCTCCAACACCGGATCGTGGATGCAGACGATCGCCATCGCTTCGCTCGTGAAGGCAACGACGGGCAAGGACACCCTGGTCGCCCTCGCCGCGTTCGCCAACTTCTTGCCGCTCGGCATCCTCTCGCCGGTCGGTGGCGCCCTCGCCGACCGCCTCAACCGTCAACGCTTCCTCATCATCACCAACACCTTCGAGGCCGCCATCGCCGCGTGCCTCTCCATCATCGTCTTCACGGGCCATGTCTCGACGGAAGCACTGACCGGCCTCGTGTTCCTCGAAGGCTGCTCTGCGGCGCTCCGCATCCCCTTCCAACAGTCGCTCCTGCCCGACCTGGTGCCCCGAGAAGACCTTCTTGGCGGCATTGCCCTCGGCTCCATGCAGTACAACGCGGGGCGGGTCATCGGGCCGGCGATTGCCGCAATCGTCATCGCATCGTTTGGCTTCGGCGCGGCGTTTGCGGTCAACGCCGTCTCGTTCTTCGCGGTCGTTGGCGCTCAGTCGGTGCTGCGACTACCCAGACCCACCGGCGGGGGCGAGCTCGGCATCTGGGCGCGAATCGTCGAAGGAGCGCGGGGTGCCAGGGCAGACCCCGGGTGTCGCACCGCCCTGAGCCTCATGGCCGTCACCGCGTTCTTGATCTCGCCGTTCATCGCCCTGATCGCCGGCCGCGCCGGCGCGCTCGTCGGCTCCAACAAGGCAGACATCGCCCGCACCACCGGCTACCTCACCACGGCGCAGGGGGTCGGGGCGGTCATCGGGGCGCTGGTCGTGCCGACACTTGCCGAACGCATCGGCCGGCGTCGCGTCCTTGTGTCGTGCCTCTTTCTGAGTCCGATCTTCGTCACCGCGTACGGCTTCGCTCCCAACACCGTGGCCGCCGTCGCAGCGATGACGCTGCTCGGCGCCTCGTACATGGGGTTGCTGTCGGGCCTTCAGGCGGTCATCCAGCTGCGTGCGCCGGCGGAGATGCGGGGTCGCATCGTCTCGCTGTTCCTCGTCGCGTTGGGCGTGTTGTATCCCGTGGGTGCGCTGTGGCAGGGCGCCATCGGCGACGCCGTCGGTCTGCGCTGGGCGACCCTCACCGGAGCGGTGATCCTGCTCGTGATCCTCGGCATCCTTACCATCGTGCGCCCTCGCGCCCTCGATGCACTTGATGCGGACGGACACATCGACAGCCCGGCGATCCTGGCCGCACCCGAGGATCCGGCGACGATCGAAGCCACTGCCGCCGGCTCGTGAGTCGTCTCACCGGGCCCGGTATGGCACCTCCACCACGGTCGGTACGCCGATGCCCTCGCTCACGAGGGCGTGACGATCGTCCAGCCACAGGCCGCCCTCGGCCCGGATGTGGCTGCGGGTGGCGACTCGCTCGGCGAACCAGGTGACCGGGACGTGCACCGTTCGACGCTTGCCGAGCGCGACGACCCTCGCCGGTTCGGTGGGCCCCGCCGCGGCCCACTCGACTCCGCCCAGCAAACCCCGCGCCCGCATCCTCGGCTCACACGCCTGGCGCACCGCACGGTCGAGGAGCGCGCGCAACGAGGTAGCTGGGGTGTGGTGGTTGGCATCGGGGTCAAGGACATCCAGCGCGGGATCGTCCCAGCGAGCTGCCAGCAGCGACGCGCACATCCCGGCCCACCCTGCCCCGCCGGCGACGCCCCCGATCGCCACCACCCAGGAAACGTCATGCCCGGCGAGGAGTGCGACGACGACGCGCCGCCCCTCGTAGCCGAGGCGCGGCGGCGGGCCCCCGTCGGCCAACACGGTCACGAGGCCGAGTGGCTGAGGCAGCCCGCGACCCGCAATCAGTCGGACCACGCCGGCACAGCCGTCGAGGCCGGCCGCCGGTGCGCCGCCCCGGCGCGCGCGCCCTCGGCGCGTCGCGTCGGCCGCAAGCGCGGACAGGGCGAGCTCGCCATCGACGTCGTGCTCAGCGACGGGTCCGGCTTCGGTGAGCGAGACCCGGTGACTGGCCCCGTTGCACGACACCGCGACGGTCACAGGGAGGACGGCCATGCGTCGATCGTGGCCCACGCGGGTGCCCTTTACTGGTGATCGTCCTCGCGCTTTCCCGTCGGGTCCGGCATCTGCGAGCATGCACGTGCGAGGCTCTTGGCTGGGAGCCGCTCTCCACCTCCCTTCCTACCAGCCGCGTCGGAGCCGAACCGTGCCCAACCCGCCCCGCCACCTCCGACCGATGCCGCGTCGACGCGCCCCGGCCGTCCTCGCCGCCTGCGGTCTCGTTGTCGTCGTCGCGACGAGCACCGGCGTCGCGGCGCGCGCCGCGTCGTCAACCACAACCACCACCGCCGCCGCCTCACCGACGTCGAAGGCGTCCACGACGACCAGGGTCGCAACGACCAAGGCGAAGGCGACGCCGACGAAGCGATCGACGGCGACGACCGACTCCACGGCTGCGACCACCACGACCACCGCGCCGCCGCCGGCGAGCACGACACCCGCCGACGCCCCGCCGTCAGGTCCCGCGGTCGGCTCCGACGGCCTCGAGCACGTGGCACCTGCGGCGTTGATCGACGGCGGCCCCAAGGGCTTGGCGTCGGGCTCCAAGGGCGAGCCGGTGCGCCTCCTCGAACAGCGTCTGACGGACCTGCGCTTCGACCCGGTCAACGTCGACGGCACCTACGACGCCCGCACCGCGCTCGCCGTCATGGCGTTCCAGAAGCAGCAGGGCCTGCCACGGTCCGGCAAGGCCGACCCCGCCACACTTGCCAAGCTGGCGACCGCCGACCTCGGCTCCGCGTTCACGCCGACCGGCGAGCCAACCCGCGTGGAGGTCGACCTCCCCCACCAGATCGCTCAGTTCTGGAAGGACGGCAAGCTCCTCAGGGTGCTCGCCGTGTCGACTGGGAGCGGCGTTCACTACTGCGTGCCGGCAGACAAGGGTGGCGGCTGCGACGTGGCCATCACCCCCGGCGGCTCGTATCGCGCCGACCGCAAGATCAAGGGCGACCGCGAGTCCAAGCTTGGACACCTCTTCGACCCCGTGTACTTCAACGGAGGCATCGCCATCCACGGCTCCGGCTCCATCCCCGCCTCCCCCGCCTCCCACGGCTGCATCCGCGTCGCGATGTGGGAGTCGAAGTGGTCGTTCGAGCACATCGGCATCGGCGACCCGGTCTACGTCACAGGCGGCAAGATCACCGCAGTCCCGTTTGCCGACACCGCCCCGACCGAGGCTGGCGACGCCGTGACGACCGACGCCCCCGTAGCCACGGCCCCGGTTCCCGACGGCATCCCTGGCTGACCTCCTCGGGTCGTTGCCGAGGGTGGCACGGACCCTCGTCGGATTTCTCCTACGGCGGTAGGAGAAACTAGGTTCGGGGTCCGTGCCTGGCGCTGCTCCGTCTACCGATGCTGAGGTCTGGCGCTACAGCCGCATCCCTGCACTCGACCTCGCGGGCTTCCTCCCCGCCCGCGCTGCCGCCGGCGATCTGCCGGTACTTCCGGCCGATGTCCAGGCGATCGTAGACGGCATCGGCCAACGCTCCGGCCTGGCGGTCACCCTGGACGGCCACCTCGCAGACCTGACCGTCACCGAGGGCTCCAAGCTCGCGGTCGCGGTCGGTACGGCCGATGCAGACCTTGGCCCGCTCCATGCTCCGGCCGATCTGCTCGCCGACCTCCACGCGGCCGCACTTTCTGCACCGGTGTCGATCACCGCCCCCCGTCACGCCCGAGTGGAAGCACCATTCGTCATCATCCACCTGGTCTCCCCCTCCGCGGCGGGCCACACCGTCGCCCCGCGGGTCGCAGTCCACGCCGGTGAGGATGCCAGCGTGAGCGTGGTCGAGATCTTGGCTTCACTGGACCCCGACACCCCCGCACGCGTCCTCGTCCTGCCTGTCACCACGGTCGTCGTCGACCGGGCCGCACGCGCCCAACACCTCTCGGTGCAACTCCTCGGCCGGGCCGACGTCGTCGTGGCCCACCAGGCCAGCCGCATCGATGCCGACGGGGCGTTCCTCTCCCTCGCGGTCGCCCTCGGCGGCAGCATCGCCCGGTTGCGCTCCGACTCGGCCCTCGTCGGCCGCGGCGCAGACTCGGCCATCCTCGCCGCCTACCTCGGCGACGACGACCAACAACACGACTTCCGCACACTCCAAGAGCACGTCGCGCCCAAGACCACCAGCGATCTCGTCTTCAAGGGCGCCGTCGCCGGCCGCTCGCACTCCGTCTACTCGGGCCTCATCCGAGTTGTCGAGGGCGCGAAGGGCACCCGGGCGACGCAGACCAATCGCAACCTCGTCCTCTCTGAAGAGGCGCACGCAGACTCTGTGCCGAACCTTGAGATCGACGAGAACGACCTCTCCTGCAGCCACGCAAGCGCTGTCGGTCCGATCGACGAGGAGCAGCGCTTCTACCTTGAGTCCCGTGGCGTGCCGCCCGTCGAAGCCGACCGCCTCATCATCGCGGGCTTCCTGGCCGACGTCGTCGATCGGTGCCCGGTCCGAGGTGCGATCGCGCCGTTGCGAGCCATGCTCGAGGCTCGCGTTGAGGCCGTCGACGTGACCGCTACGACGCCCCATACCGCTGGAGTTTCTGCATGATCGCCACCCTGGACCTGTGCGCCGTCGGCGAGATCGCCGACGGCGAGGCCCGCCGCTTCGATGTGGAAGGTCATCGGATCGCCGTGGTACGCATCGGCGACACCCACTACGCCATCGGCGACCGGTGCAGCCATGCCGACGTCAGCCTGTCTGAGGGCGAGGTCGACGCCGAAGAGTGCGCCATCGAGTGCTGGAAGCACGGCAGTTCGTTCTCGCTGACCACCGGCATGCCATTGAGCCTGCCCGCCACCCGTCCGGTACCGGTGTACGACGTGGTCATCGCGTCGGGTCGGGTGACGGTCGCGGTCTCAGCAGCCGCGCCGAGCGATGGCGTATCCGCATGAGCGCCGCCCTGGTCATCGACGATCTGCGCGGCGGCATCCCCGGCCGGGAGATCGTCCGCGGCTTGTCGTTGCGCGTCCCTGCCGGCGAGGTCCACGCCATCATGGGCCCGAACGGCTCGGGAAAGTCGACGCTCTCGAACCTGCTGTTCGGTCGCCCCGGCTACACCGCGACCGGCGGCAGCGTCCGCCTCGAGACGGCCGACGGCACCACCGAGCTGCTCGGTCTGCCGACGTGGCAGCGCGCCCGGGCGGGGCTGTTCCTCGGCATGCAGTCGCCCATCGAGGTGCCTGGCGTTCACCTGCCGCAGGCACTTGGCGCGGCGCTTCGGGGCCTCGGCCGCAACGACGAGGCCGACGCACGTGTGCTGGTGCCAGCCATCGCCGCAGAAGCGGAGCGCATCGGGCTGGCCGACCGCCTCCTCGACCGCGCCCTCAACGTCGAGCTGTCCGGCGGCGAGAAGAAGCGCAACGAGACGGTGCAGCTCGCCATCCTGCGTCCGCCGTTCGCCGTCCTCGACGAGATCGACTCCGGCCTCGATGTCGACGCCCTGCGAGCGGTCGCGCAGCGCGTCCGCGAGGAGGTCGAGACCAGAGGCATGGGCGTGCTCGTCATCACCCACTTCGCTCGTCTGCTCGACGAGTTGCCGCCGACCCGCATCCACGTCCTTCGCGGCGGTCGCATCGTCGACGAGGGCGGCCCAGAGCTCGCCGCAGTCCTCGAGACCGAGGGCTACGCGAAGTACGCGACCGAAGAAGAACCAGCGATGGCCGTCGTCGCCAAGAACACCGGCTTCGCCGACCCCAACGACCCCTTCGCCGACCCCTTCCGCTGAGGCGGCCTACCCGCTGGTGGTCATCCCGCTGGGTATCCTCTGAGCAGTGCCGAGGCGGTTCGCGGTGACGGTCGCCGATTCGCTGCTCGCGGACGTTGATGCCCTCGTGCACAGCGGGGCGTGGACAAGTCGGTCGGAGGCGGTGCGCGTCGGCCTCGAGCTCGCCATCCGCCACGCGCGATCCCGGAGCACCGACGCTGCGTTCGCGGCGGGCTGGGCGGAGCGCCCGCTGGGTGACGACGAGGGCGCCGAGCTCACCGCCCGCTCGATCGCCTCGATCGAGCCCGACCCATGGGATCGGTGGTGGACCGATTGACACCCGCCTCCGCGGCGACCTCTGGTGGGCCGAAACGCCACAGGCCAAAGGCCGTCCGTACCTGGTCATCAGTCGCGACGGAGCAAATCGCGCCGCCGCTCGTGTGCTCGTAGCGCCGATCACGCGCACGATCCGATCGCTGCCGTCCGAACTCGCCCTCGGCGCCGATGAGGGTCTTCCCGTCGATTGCGTGGCGCACTTCGACGACCTCCAGTCCTTCTCGAAGGCGCTTCTGGTCCGACGCCTCGGGCGACTCGGACCCGATCGCATCAACGATCTCTGCCTCGTGGCCGCCAACACCCTCGACTGCTGAGAGCCTGACGTCCGACCGAATCATCAACGACATGAGCGATGCCGCGATCGTCGGCCAGACAACGTCGCCTGCGCCGTAGCGATCAACGGCCTCAGCGAGCGGCTTGGCGGATGCGCTTGGCGACGGCTTGGGCTCGGGACTTGGCGTCGGCACTTGAGGTGCCTTCGGCCCACACGTGGGTGAGCGGAAGGTCGGGGTCGGGCAGGGCGAGCGTCCAGCCGTCGCCGTCGCGCACCTTGACGCCATCGATGAGCACCTGGTCCATGTCCTTGGTCGATTCGACGAGGAACCGCATGACGGCACCCTTGGCCGACCACGGCGTCTCGACCTCCTCGTGGGCGATGTGCACCCGAGGCAACGTGGCGACCACCTTGGACATGGTCGTGCCCGTCACCGCCAGCATCTCGAGCACGTGAAGGATCGTGGCGGCGCCGTCGAACGCTGGCAGGAAAGCAGGAAACGCGATGTGGCCGGCGGCGTCGGCGGCCATCGTCACCTCGGCGCCGCCAGCCGCGGCGAGCAGCGACGACGTGGCCAGCGGGGTCCACACGACCTCACCGCCGGCAGCCGCGACGATCTCGGCGGCGCGGTCGGTGGTGGACACCGGCAGCGCAATCCGGCCGAGGTCGCCGACCTGGCCGGCCAACGTCAGCACAGCCATCAACGCGTCGATGTCCCGCAGGACCGTGCCCTCGTCATCGATCAGAGCCACCGACTCGCCGTCGGGATCGATGACCGCGCCGAGCGTTGCGCCGGCGGCGCGCACCAGCTCTCCGACCGCGGCGGCATGGGCCGGCCGGTCGAAGCCGAGCATGCGCTTGGTGCTGGCGAACGGGTTGACGGCCAGCACCTCGGCCCCGAGCTTCGCGAGCAGCTGCGGCATGACGAAGCTGGCGGAGCCGTAGGAGTAGTCGAGGACGATCTTCGGCTTGGAGGCCTTGATGACCTCGACATCGACCGAACCGGTGAGGGCGTTGGTGTAGTACTCGAGCGCACGCGGCGGGAAGCCGATGTCGCCGATCTCTGCTGCCGTCGCCCGACGGATCTCCTCGCGCTGGTAGAGACGTTCGACCTTGCGGCGCGCGTCCTCGGTGAGATCCGCGCCAGCCGCATCGAAGAAGCGGATGACGACCTGCTCCGGGTCGGTCGGATCCAGCCGCACGGTGATGCCGCCTCTGGTGCGCTCGGTGCGCACCTGGAAGCGCGTCACCGGCACGGTGGCGACCTCCAGGTCCTCCACGTCGACGCCGGCAGAGTTGAGGCCGACCATCACGGCGCGCTTGAGGACTCGGCCGGCCCTGCTGGTGTCGCGGCTGACCGTGACCCGATCACCCTTCTTGAGGGTGGTGCCGTACGCCTGGGCGACCTTGACGACCAGCTCGGGCGTGACGTCGACGTTCGCCAGACCGGCGAGGCCAACGCGCCCGAAGAGCGAGCGTGCCCCCTTGGACTCCCACACGATCGAGGAGTTGACGACGGCGTTGGCCTCGACGGCCTTCCCCGGGTAGATCTTGATGCCCTGGTTGATGACGGCACCGGCGCCGATGAAGCACCCATCGCCGAGGATCACGCCCTCGTCGAGGCGCACGCCGCTGCGAAGATCCCCGTTGCGGCCGACGACTGCGCCACGGACCCGCGAACCGCGGCCGAGGTACGCGTTGTCGTGCACCACGGCTCGCTCGACGAACGCATCCGGGCCCACGCGCACGTTGGTGCCGAGCACGGAGTACGGGCGCAGCCGCGCGCCGGCATCGACGTGGCTGTATGCGCCGATGACGACCGGGCCATCGAGGACGGCGTCGGGATGGATCTCCGCTCCCTCGCCGAGGATCACCCCATCGCCGAGGCGGAATCCATCGATCTGCAGCTCCACCTTGCCGTCGAGCACGTCCTGGTGGGCACTGCGATAGGCGTCGAGGGTCCCGACATCTTCCCAATAGCCCTCGCACACCGAGCCGAAGACGGGCTTGTTCGCCTCCAAGAGCTTGGGGAAAACATCTTGGCTCCAGTCGACGCTGACATCAGCCTCGATCCAGTCGAAGATCTCCGGTTCGAAGACGTAGATGCCGGTGTTGATGGTGTCGGAGAACACCTGGCCCCAACCGGGCTTTTCGAGGAAGCGGTCGATGCTGCCGTC
>JAYUDU010000273.1:0-1802 GCA_043739605.1 Acidimicrobiales bacterium
CATCATCGTGCCAGCGGGCCGCATCTGTTCGCAGAGGCCGTCGCCACCTTCGGTCTCGTGCTGGTCATCTTCAGCCTCGTCCGCTCCGGACGAGGCCACGCCGCCGCGTACGCGGTCGGCGCCTACATCGGTGGCGGCTACTTCTTCACGTCGTCGACCAGCGTTGCCAACCCCGCCGTGACCCTCGCCCGCACGCTCTCCAACACCTTCGCCGGCATCGCCCCCGCCTCCGCGCCCGGCTTCATCACCGCCCAGGTCATCGGAGCCTTCGCCGCGGTCGGATGCGTCGTCATCCTCTACCCCCGTCGCGCCGCCGCGACCGACCCAGCGTTCCCGATGGAGGTCCCCGCGTGACGCCCACCCCGGTCGGCTTACCCCCCGAGGTCCGCTTCTTCGTCTGTGTCCACAACGCGGGACGCAGCCAGATGGGCGAACAAACAGGCCGAGACCAAGGACGCGCTCTGAAGCACAGGGGACCGCTGGCTGGTGTCGGTACGGCCTTGGCGCGCCCCGCGCTCGTTGGCGCGGTCGCTCAGCTGAGGACCTGGCAGATGCTGCTCGGACCGCACGCGCTGGGGTCGAGCGCCTTGGCGCGGTCGATCAAGCGGGTGAGCTCGACATCGAGCGCGACCAGTTCGGCGATCCGCGCTTTGACGCTCGTTGCCTTGGATCCGAGGAGGCCGATGACATGCTCGCAGGGTGCGACCCCGTCGTCTCGCATGGCGATGACGTCTCGCACCTCGGCCAGCGTCAGGCCGGCCGCTTGTGCGGCTCGTATGAAGCGGATGCGCTCGACGGCGTCGTCCCCGTAGCAGCGGTAGCCGTTCGACGCTCGTGCGGCTGGGGGCATGACGCCGGCACGTTCGTAGAAGCGGAGCGTCTTGGTCGAGAGCGACGTGTGCTCTGCGAGCTGGCCGATGAGCATGAATCGCTTGACCTTCCCCCGTGGTGGAACCTTTAGGGTACAGGCATGGACATCGAAGTGCTGTACGTCGAGGACTGCCCGAACGTCGAGTTGGCGCGCGAGCGGATCGCGGCCGCGCTCCAGGCCGTGGCCGGCGTCGCGACGGTGAGCGAGCGCCTGGTGACGAGCCATGCGGAGGCGGAGCGCCGCGGCATGCGCGGCTCGCCGACCGTGCTGTTGGATGGCCTCGACGTCGCAGCAGGCGAGGCCGGTCCTTCCATTTCGTGTCGCCTCTACCGCAGCGATGGTCGGCTCGAAGGTGCGCCCTCGGTGGCCACGCTCGTCGAGGCGTTCGCACGATGACGCGCCGCTCCGAAGTGGCCAAGGTTGGGGTCGTCGCCGCGGGCGGGATGCTCGCCTGCTGCAGCCTGACGGCGTTTGTCGCGGCGGGCGGGCTGGCGAGCGTGGCCGCGTGCGTCGGTGGCGTGCCGGGGCTGGTCCTCATCACCGTCGGGGCGGTCGGGCTCGGCGCGTACCTGTGGCGGCGACGCAACAACTCGCCGTCGCCGTCGCCGTCGCCGTCGCCCTCGGCGGCCAGCGCCGAGGACCCCGCCGTGGATGCGGTGGCTGCGGTCCGGGAACGAGCCGAGCATCAACTCAGCAGCGCACCGCGCGGCGGCGTCGGTGGGTGCTGACGGCGCCAAGGTTGAAGCAAAGGCCTGGCCTCACTGCTCAGATGAGTTCACCGAGTTGCCACCCCGGTCGGCCAAGCCCCCGCCGCCACCTGGCCGCCCGGGCAGACCGAACACTCTCTAGTGATGCCTTCGGCACGGTTCTGCTCGGCGATGTCGATCCCGTTGCCGCCAACGACGCTCGGTTTGGGTCGAGCCCGCTACGC
>JAYUDU010000274.1:0-1801 GCA_043739605.1 Acidimicrobiales bacterium
CGTAAGGGCCGGCCTTCTGCGTGGCGGGGGGCAGGACTTGCACCTCGCGGCGAGCAACTCATGGATCCCGTTGCTATCCTCGGTGCCATGACCAAGACAGCAATCGACATCGATCGAGTCAAGGCTTCCGAGGCGCAGCGGATCCTCGGCACGAGGACGCTCACCGCCACGGTCGATGCCGCCCTCGAGTTCATCGTCCGGCGTGACGCTCAGTTGCAGGCCCTGGCGCTGGCAAGGACGCCGGGCGTGATGGCGCCGCTTCCTGAGGAGCTGCCGTACGGGGCGGCCGCGATGGCATGAGATCGTTCCTCCTTGATGCAAGCGCGTGGGCTCGGTCGTCTCAGCCCACGGTCGGCGCTCGCTTGGAGCAGGTGATCGCAAGCGGTTCCCTCGTCGTCTGCGCGCCGACGGTCATCGAGGCTCTCCGGTCGTCCCGAGCCCGTGACGTGCCTGCAATGCGTGCTGCGCTGACCGGCTTTCCGTCGGTTCGCATCCACGACGCGACGTTCGCTCGCTCGATCGAGGTCGTCGAACTTCTGGCCGCGGTCGGTCACCACGTCGCGCCGTCGGTTCCGGACCTGCTCGTCGCCGCTGCGGCGGAGGCGAACGACCTGACGGTCCTCCACTACGACAAGGACTTCGACCTGATCGCCGGCGTCACTGGCCAGCAGATGGAATGGGTCGTTCCTGCGGGCACGGCGAACTGAGCGTCGTAGCGTTCCTCGGGTGGACAGCCCTCTCGTCGTCGTGTCCTACCTGGCGCTTCTCGGCGGCGCAGCGCTGTGGAACCTGCGGCGCGTCAACGTCGCCAAGGTGCGGTTTGCGCAGTGGTCGGCGCGCTCGGGGTACACGGTCGAGGCCGCACGCTGGGCGCCGTTCCGGGTGCGAGCCTTCCTCTTCGCCTCGCGCAGCCAGGTGAAGCTATCCGTGACGCGGCGCCGCGGCGACGGTCCGCTTGAGACCGGCACGGCCCTGATCGGCAGCTTCTGGCTTGGCTTGCTCTCCGATGTGGTGAAGTACCAGCCAGACTGAGGACCAGCGCAGGCACCGCGCCCGCTTACCGTCCTCCGCTGGGCCCACCTGAAGGCGCGGATCGCGTGGCCGTCAGAGCCGGTCGAGGACCCCTGCGAGCGTGGCACGGTGCCGCTCGATGAACGGAGCTCCCGTGCGATGCCAGAGGTGGAGGTGGAGGAGGTGAACGTAGGTCACCGAAACCCAGAAGCTGGCGCACAGGGCGGCGGGCATCGCAGCAACCACGGCGTCCCGGCCACCCGGCGCGTGGGCCAGGGTAAACCACAGCACCGCGAGGTCCCATCCGGCGGGGAAGACGCCGGCCCACTCCCAGTCGATCAGGACGAGGCCGTCGGGGCCGGCGATGACGTTGCGCGCCGTGACGTCGCCATGCGCAAAGCACAGCGCAACGCCCTCCGTACGGCGTCTGACATGCGCAGCCTGCGCTGCGGTCAGGTCGCCCTCGGCGACGTGCGTGCGGAGCCTCCGGCCCGCCGCGAATCGCCGCAGCCAGCGGCGGTGTGGGTTGTACGGACGTAGTGCACACGTGAGGCCGATCAGGTCGCTGAGCTCGTCGTGGCTCAGGAGCTCTGGGTACTTCGGGCCCAGTGGTGCACCCGCGACGGCGGCGAAGGTCAATGACCCTCCGCGGCGATCGGCGTCGAGGAGCGCCGGCGTCGGAACGGGCGGTGGGGCAGCGAGGAGCAGGCGGTTGATGCGTCCCTCGTTTCTGAACCGTCGAGCATCGGTCCAGAGCAGCGTCCCATCGCTCGCGCGCACCAGGCGCTTG
>JAYUDU010000275.1:0-12132 GCA_043739605.1 Acidimicrobiales bacterium
GGTGACCAGGACGCTGCCCGGCGCCCATCGCTCGTCACGATCCGTGGTCGATCGGACGACGACGTCACCGCGGACCCCATGCGCCCTCAGGATACGGCCAACCTCAAGCAGCGAGGTCACAGCAGCCGAACGAGCGCCGAGGCTCTCAATCCAGGATCTCCACGAAGATCTCCGTACCCTCTTTGGCGGCGGCGGCGCGTGCGACGGTGCGCAACGCCTGCGCCACCCGACCTCGCCGGCCGATGACCTTGCCCACATCGCCGGGGGCGACGCTGAGGCGAAGCTCGACACCGGTGCGGCGACCGGGCGCGATCTCGACCTTGACCTGCGACGCATCTTCGACAAGCTGCTTCGCGAGGTACTCGAGCACACCGGCGGCAAGTGCGCCCTCTTCGGCGACCTCGCCATCGGCGACCTCGACAGCCGCCTCCTCGGTGGTGACGTCTGCGTCGCTCACGAGGCCGACTTGGCGGGCTTGGCGGGCTTGGCGGGCTTCGGCGCCTTGGTGGACTCGAAGTCTGCCCATGCGCCCGAGATCGTCAGCAACTTCTTGACCGTCTCGGTCGGCTGGGCACCGTTCTTGAGGTACCCGATGGCCTTGTCGTTGTCGATGTTGATGCGGCTTGGCTCTTGGCGAGGCTCGTACGTGCCGAGGATCTCGATGAAGCGACCGTCGCGAGGCGACCGCGCGTCGGCAGCCACCAGGCGGTAGGTCGGCTGCTTGGTCTTGCCCATGCGCATCAGGCGGAGCTTCACTGCCATCAGAATCGAACTCGTTTCTCAGCGTCGAGAGGTTGACGGGGGAACGTGGTGACGAGCGGACACGCCGACCGATGCCCCGTCGAGGGACGTCGCACCCTATCGCAGACAGACGCGGGCAACCGAATTGCCATGACGTGCGTCGTAGCACCTGACTGTTAGTGGCGCGCCGAGTACGATGGGTGGGAATGCGCGCGCGTGCGGGGAAGGCAGAACCCCACGGGCAGGCGCGCCCGCTCACGATCGCGCTCCACCTCGTCATGGTCGGTCTGTTGGTCTGGTTCTTGGTGTCGTTGCGACTGAGCCCACGCCACGAAGGCGATCACAACGTGCTGCTCGACGGATGGGTCGTCAACCTCGTCAACCTCATCGGCGGCGTGGTCGGCATCCGCACCTGGCGGGAACGCCGAGGACACGATCCAGACGCCGCCGCCTGGGGGTGGTTCGGAGCCGGGGCCGCAATCTGGGGTGTCGCCAACGTGTGGTTCTTCGTCGTGTATTCGACGGTTCCCGACCCCATCCCCGCGGGTCGCCCGTGGATCCTCGGCCACGGCGCCTGGCTCCCCTCCGATGCCGGCTACTTCGCCACGTACGTGCTCTTCGACATCGGCCTGGTGTCGCTCATGCGGGGGGCCAACCGCCACGCGGCCCCGTGGCTGGATGCCATCAGCGTCGGACTCGGGCTGGGCGCGGTCGCGGCGGCGTCGTTGTTGCCGGTGGTCCTGCGAAGCAGCGTGACGCTCACGCCCGACCGGGTGATGAGCGTTGTGTATGTGATCAGCGACGTCACACTGCTCGTCACCCTCGCCACCGCGCTGTGGTTGCGCGGCTCCGGCTTCGGCGCTCGTGCCGCGGTGCTGGCGGCGGGTCTCGGTGCCTACATGACAAGCGACATCGTCTTCACCATTCAGAACGCCAACGGGACCTACGTGCTCGGCACGATCCTTGACGGGGGATGGACCATCGCGGCTGTCCTCATCGTCTCTGCCGGGCTGATCCCCGCCGGTCCAGATCGGCGACCGCAGCGGCCGTGGATGGCCGCGCTCGGCAGCATCGGTGCGGGACTCGCCGCACTGGTCGTCCTGGCGCTGGGCGCGTCTGAGCGGGCCGTCCTGCCCGATGTAGCGACCGCCCTGGCTACGGCATGTCTCTTGAGCGTGGCGCTTCGCCTGTTCCTCTCAACGAAGGATGCCCAGCAGGTCGCGCAGTTGCTCGTGGAGTCGCGGACCGACCCGCTGACCGGCCTCGGCAACCGCAGAGCACTCGAGTGCCTCCTTTCCGACTCCACCACGGCCGAGGACCACGGCGCCCTCATCTTGATCGACCTCGATCGGTTCAAGGAGGTCAACGACAGCCTCGGCCACGCTGCCGGCGATGAGCTGTTGGCTCACATCGGTCCGCTCATCGTCAATGCCACCATCGGCACCGGCGCCACCGCAGTGCGCTTGGGCGGTGATGAGTTCGCGGTCTACTGCCCACTCCTGGCGGCCGACCAAGCGGTGACGTTTGCCCACATGATCATCGGTCTCGTCGAGCAGGACCTCCCCGTCGCCGGCACGGTGGTCTCGATCGGAGCCTCGGCTGGCGTTGCACTGTGGCCGGAGCACGCCAGACGCGACCTCGACCTGCTCAGGCTCGCAGACGTGGCCATGTACGAGGCCAAGCGGCTCAGGACGAGCGTCAGCGTGTTCGTGAGCGGCGCCGATGCCCCGGCAGCCCGACGCCTGCGCACCGCAAGTGGCCTGAGACGTGCGCTGCACCACGACGAGTTTCGGACCTGGTTTCAGCCAAAGGTCGACATGCAGACGGGTGACGTGCGCGGCTTCGAGGCCCTGGTCCGGTGGCAGCACCCGACGCTTGGTCTGCTCGCACCCGCCGAGTTCCTCGACGTTGCGGAAGACACCGGCCTTGCCGGCCACATCACCGAGGTCGTCCTCGAGCACGCGCTCAGTGCCTGCGCGCGGTGGCGGGTGCTCGGTGGCGAGGTAGAGGTCGCCATCAACCTGGCCGAGGCGAACCTGCGGGGCCGAGCCACGCCTTCGCTGATCGCCGACGCCCTCAGGCGTCACGGGCTCCCGCCGTCAGCGCTTGGCGTCGAGTTGACCGAGGGCACGCTCGTCTCCGAGCCAGCCGAGGCGCGTCGAACGCTCACCGCGCTGCGCGAGCTAGGTGTGCGCGTGGCGCTCGACGACTACGGAACCGGATGGTCGTCGCTCGCGTACGTGCGCGACTTCCCGATCGACGAGCTCAAGCTCGATCGCAGCTTCGTCGCCGGCATGACCACAGACTCGGCCAGCTGGACCATCGTCCGCTCGACCATCGACCTCGCCCACGCACTCGGCATGACGTGCGTCGCCGAAGGCGTCGCCGACGAACCAACCCGCCAAGCGCTGGTAGAGATGGGTTGTGACCAGGGCCAAGGGTATCTGTGGTGCCCTCCGCGACCTGCTCACCAGCTCGACCGATGGATCAAGGGACGCGCCCCGATGCCCATCCCGGAGGCGACGCCACTCCCAGGTCAGCTGGTTCGGGGGTCAGCGGACCTCGAGGTCATTGCCCGGCTCGGGGCGTGATCAGCTGCGACGGCCCTTCGGCGTGACGCGGCCGCCCTTCTTGGCCTTCTTGCCAGCCTTGCGCTGCTGACGCAGAGCAAAACCTGGGATCCCCTTCATCATCCGCTGGACCTCGGCAAACTGCTTGAGCAGGAGGTTCACCTCCGACACGTTGGCGCCAGATCCGTTGGCGATTCTCAACTTACGCGACCCGTTGATGAGGTCTGGGTCGCGCCGTTCTGCCGTAGTCATCGAGCGAATGATTGCCTCGACGCGACCCAGCTCTTTGTCGTCGATGTCAGCATCGCGAAGCTCCTTGGGAATGCCGGGGAGCATCGCCATGATGCCCTTCAGCGGCCCCATCTTCTTCACCTGTTGCATCTGCTCCAGGAAGTCCTCAAGGGTGAAACGCCCCGACATCATCGCCTCGGCGGCAGCCTCGGCCTGGTCCTGATCGAAGACCTGTTCTGCCTTCTCGATCAGGCTCATCACGTCGCCCATGCCAAGGATGCGGCCCGCCATGCGGTCGGGGTGGAACGGCTCGAAGTCGCCAAGCTTCTCACCCGTCGATGCGAAGACGATCGGTTTGCCGACCACCTCCTTCACGCTGAGGGCGGCGCCGCCTCTGGCATCGCCGTCGAGCTTGGTCAGGATGACGCCGTCGAGGCCGAGGGCCTGGTGGAACGCCTCGGCGGTGGTGACCGACTCCTGGCCGATCATGGCGTCGATGACGAGGAACGTGTAGTGCGGCTGGGTGACCTCGGAGATCTGGCGGACCTGCTCCATCAGCTCGCCGTCGATGGCGAGGCGGCCGGCGGTGTCGAGGATGACGACGTCCTTGCCGGTGCGGCGGGCCTCGTCCATGGCCGAGCGACAGACGCTGACCGGGTCGGTCGCCTCGGAGAACACCGGCACACCGACCTGCTTGCCAAGCACTCGAAGCTGTTCGACGGCGGCGGGGCGTTGAAGGTCGGCGCCGACGAGCATCGGGTTGCGACCCTGGCTGCGGAACCACTTGGCCAGCTTGGCGGCGTTGGTCGTCTTGCCTGCGCCCTGAAGACCGGCGAGGAGCACGACCGTCGGCGGCTTGGACGCATACGTGATGCGGAGGTTCTCGCCGCCGAGGACGTTGACGAGCTCCTCGTGGACCCGCTTGACGACCTGTTGCGCCGGGTTGAGGGCCTTGTTCAGCTCCTCGCCGACAAGGTCCTCGCGGATCCGGGCCACCATCTGGCGGGCGACCCGGAAGTTGACGTCTGCTTCGAGCAGCGCCTGGCGGATCTCGCGGAGGACCTCGTCGACCGATGCCTCGTCGAGCCGTCCCTTCTTGCGAAGCTTGGTGAAGATGCCGTCGAAGCGGTCCTGCAGGGAGTCGAACATGCGGTTGAGCACGCTACCGGCCCGCGCATGTCACCATGGAGCCGTGGGGCTCGGCGCGGCAGCTCCAGGGACCGGTGGCGTGGATGCCTACGCCAGCGGCTCGCCCGCACTCGATGGCATGCGCGAGCTCGGGCTCGGCGCTCGCAGCGACGAACGCCAACTCTTCCTTGCTCCAAGTTGGCCCATCACGCCGTGGCTCGCTCTGGTGGTCGTCATCTCCATGACTGCGCCACTCGCGCTGGGCGGTCCCTTCGTCGGCGGCACGGTGGCGGGCTTCGGCCTCGGACTGCTCTGCCGACTCGCGGCGACCCCGACATGGCTGGGCCGGTCGAGCGACGGACTGGTGCTCCACACTCGGCGCCGGTCGGTCGCGATCGATGACCTGACGTGGACCTCGTCGCGCTGGCGGACGACCGTCGGGGCGTCGTCCATGCGCTTTCGGGTGGTGGAGCGCATGTCGTCACGCCGAGAGGCGCCGCGCACCTTGGAGGCATGGGCCGCAGACGGTGTCGGGACTTGGGTTCCTCGGCAACGTCATCGCTCCATCCAAGCCCTCGTCGCCGATCGCTCAGAGCGTCGAGCGAGAGTGACAGAGCTGAACGCGTCACGGGCGGCGAACGCGCCGCTCGACACGGTCACCGTCCTCCGGTGCGCTCCCGCGGCGGAGATCACCATCCTCTGGCTCATCGCTGGCGCGGTGCTCGTCGTGTGCGCGTTCACGGCGCCGTCGCTCGCCATCGTGTGCGCGGCGACAACCGCGTGCGCCGCGCTGCTCCCCCCCGAGACCTCGATGCCCTCCACGATCTGGCCGTTCGGCGTCATCGCGCGCGGACCAGATGGGTGGCATGGGACGAGGCGTCGGCCCGCACGGCTCGGTGCCGATCGGCCGATCGCCTCCGTACAGGACGGCTCCGTCTGGTGGGCGCCGCCGATGGTGATCATCAACGGCCAGCGCTACTTCGCACCGGGCCACCGCGCGACGTTGGAGCGACTGACACCGGATGCCTCTAGTCGCGGGACCTGAGCTCGGGTGCATGCCGCAGCGCGGGCGGAGTCCACGGCCGCCGGATTTGGTCGCTACGGGTGGGCGTTGATGGCGGCGGCGAACGTTGCGGCGACGGCGGCGTGCCCAGTGGTGGAGGGGTGGAAGCCGTCGCTCGACACGAGGCTGGCCTCGGTTCCTGCGGCCCGCGCGGCGGCGCTCGCGGCATTGAGGTCGACGAGGATCGCGCCCTCCTTCGCAACGACGCGGGCGATGGCCGCGTTGTACGCATCGACGGTCGCCAGGAGCCCGCTTGGCCCGAACACGAAGGAACGGAACTGCGGCGGGATCGGGCAGCTGAACCCGTTGGGCGGCGCGTCGGGCCTGCAGGCCAGGACGACCGGCAGCCGATCCACCAGGGGCACGTTGGCGACCGCGACCCGTGCGCCGCCGCCCTGGCGAAGTCGGTGCACCAGCTCGTCCAGTTGGCCTTCATAGGTGGCCGCCGGCACCAGGCGGAGCATGTCGTTGACGTTGAGCCACACCGTGACGATGGTCGGGGCGAGCGCTTCCGCCTTGGGCACCTGGTCGGCGAGCGCCTGCGCGGTCGTCGAACCAGACACGCCGAGCACATCGATCGGCGCACCCGCGGGAATGGCTTGGTGCAGCGACGCCAGAACTCGGGGCCATCCCTGCGTCGCGGGGTCGTCCGCGCCGACCCCGATCGTCTCAGAGGCCCCCACCGCCACGTAGCGGCGGGGTCGATCGGCCGGTGGCACGACGACGGGCGCGGCGGTGGTGGTCGTTGCCGCCGTGGTCGTGGTCGACGGTGACACCTGCGCCGCGACGGGGCGCGGCCGGGACGAGGAACATCCGGCCAGCGATGCGACGCCGACGCATGCCCCGACGACCCACGAGAGCATCGACAACCGAACGCGCATCCCCACAGGATGGCGTCCCCGGCGAGCGTGATGGTCGCGGCGCCCGGGTCGTCCCGTTTCGGACCCGCCCCTACCGCCCATTCGTTGGAGGAGCGGTCAGCTCTGGACCGATGGCGGCAATGGTGATGGCGCCTCGCTCGCCGAGGTCCAGCACGTACGCCGGCACCAGCCGGAGCTCCAGATCCGCTCCGGCGAGCTCGAGACCGAGACGAACCCCCCGGACCGTCGCCGGAGTCGCCGCGACCTGATCGGGAGGCCACGGCACCGGACTCGGCGGCACCGCGATGGCGCCGGTATCGGGCGGCGCAGCGTTCCCTCGCTTGGCGTCACCGCGGGGTGGCGCTCCCTGCGCCACGCCGCGCGTGGGGGCCGGAGCGATCGCCGGCTCGGCGACGGGTACGTCTGGCACGCCGCCACGCTCTGGCGCGCCCACCCGCACCTGCATCGGCGACCACCACAGATCGATCGCGGCTGGCAATGCGAGCAGGGGGTAGCTGCCAACCGGCGTTGCCGCGAGAAGTCGACCCCAGCCCCGGTCGAGGGTGCCATCGGGGCGGACCAGGAGCGTTCCCCCGACCAGCCCTGCCAGGTCATCGGTCGTGGCGCCGGGGAGGTCGATGGCGGTGGTGGGCTGCACGGCGACCGACCAGGTGTCACCGGCGCTGGACACGCTCACGTCACCGCCAAGTCGCGACGCCGCAAGCACGGCCATGCCCCGCTGCATGGCGGCGGTGCGGGTTGCCTCCGGCGGGCTTGACGGCGCCGACTCTGGCCCGTCGTCGGCGCATCGGCCGATCATCGGGATGATGCCCTTGCCGTTGGGTGACCCGACCGGCGGCCCGGCCACCGGGCGACACCGGGGCGGCACGGGGCTTGGTGGTGACGTCCTCGGTCCTGCCGGTGCACCAGAAGGCGGCGCCGAACATGCCGCACCGCAGGTGCCGCCACCCACTGACCCGCTTGTCCCGCCGGATCCCACGGGCCCGTTCGTGGATGTCGTCGCGTTCTGCGCTCCGGGGCGGGCGGGTCCGCTTGGTTCGACCGAGCCGTTCGCCGCACCGCCGCCGCTACCCCGAACGGGTCCGACCACGACGCCAACGCCAGCAACACCAGCAACGCTGATGTCGCCGGCGATCGCACAAGGAACCGGCGTCGCGTCCGGCACCACCTGGGCGCACACAACACCATCGCGGGCTGGGTCGATGAAGGCGTCGGCCCTGTCACCGACCTGGTAAAGGCCATCTGGACGCACCGCGAGGCGAGCGGGCGAGCCAACCACCCAGCCCGTTCCGCTCGACGTCGGCGTACCGGCAACGCCCATGGCGGCTGCGAGTCTGGCGACCTGCTCGGTGGTCGGAGCGAGACGGTAGGCCGTGGCATGCGTAGCGGGGGCGACCACGCCAGTGCCGATCGTTGGCTTGGTCCCGAACCAGCCGGGGAACCCGCCAGCCGGCGCCATCTCGCCCTTGGAGTCCACCGCGGCCTGGGCGCCCGAAGCCCGGCCGCGACCGTTGCTCCCCGCCGCGAGGGCGGGAAGCCGCTCCAGGTGCGAGCCGCCCCCCGAGCCGATGGCGATGGCTCCCCCGACGCCGCCCGCCGCAAGCAACGCGGCCGTGGCACCAATGACGAGCGCCCGTCGCCGTCCGGTCGACGGCTCCGATGCGGGCTCCAGGGATGCCAGCGGAGCCTCGAACCCGCCCCCATCCTCGCGACGCTGGCCGGCTGGCTCATCCGCAGTTGATTCGCTCATGTTGTCCCTCCCGAGGTCCACGCCGGTGTGACGCCGCCGGCGCCGGTTCTGGTTCCGACGATCTCCTCGGCCCGACGGCCACTGCCGCGCGGACGTCGATGTGCTGTCAGTCTTCGAACAGCGCGTCTACGAACTCATCGGGATCGAACGGGACGAGGTCATCGGCCGTCTCGCCGAGGCCGACGAGCTTGATGGGGATGCCCAGCTCGGTCTGGATGGCCAGCGCGATGCCACCCTTAGCGGTGCCGTCGAGCTTGGTCAGGACGACGCCCGTCAGCTCGACCGTGTCGGTGAACTGCTTCGCCTGCACCAGCCCGTTCTGGCCCGTCGTGGCGTCGAGCACCAACAGCACCTCGGTGATCTGGCCAGTGGCCTTCTCTGCGACGCGACGCACCTTGCGCAACTCCTCCATGAGGTTGACCTTGGTGTGGAGGCGACCTGCGGTGTCGGCCAGCACGAGGTCGTGGCCACGAGCGGTCGCCGCAGTGATGGCATCGAACACGACGCTGCCGGGGTCGGCTCCTTCTGCACCGCGAATGATGTCGGCGCCGGTGCGCTCTGCCCACAGCTGCAACTGGTCTGCGGCGGCGGCTCGAAAGGTGTCACCGGCTGCCATCATGACCTTGCGTCCGGCAGCCGCCTGCGTCTTTGCGACCTTGCCGATGGTGGTGGTCTTGCCGACGCCGTTGACCCCAACGAACAGCCACACGTTGGCCGGGCCCGGCTCGAACCGCAACGCTCGGTCGCCGTCCGCCAGCGACTTCTTGAGGTCTTCCTTCAGCGCCAGCAGGAGCGCGTCGCCGCCGGTGATGGACTCCGCCTTGGCGCGGAGGCGCAGGCCGTCGAGCAGCTTGGTGGTCACGGCGACGCCGACGTCGGCCCGGATCAGCGCCTCCTCCAGGTCTTCCCACGTCTCGGCTGACACCTTCCGCCCCCGAATGCCGGGCAGATAGTCGGCGAAGACGCCTCTGGCCTTTGCGAGGCGGTCACGAAACCGCGGCTTGCGGGCCGGTTCCGCCACCTCCGACTCGACCTCGGCGACCTCGACGGTCTCTGGGTGCTCGACGACTGGCTCGACGACCCCGACGGCTCCGGAAAGCGTCTCTGCGCCGACACCGGTGAGCGCCTCCTCGATCTGTTCGACGAGGTCGGGCGCCAGGTCTCGCGTCGGCGTCAGGGTTGGTGCCGGCGGAGGCGGCTCCAGCTCGACCCCGGCACGGCGTCGAGAGACAACAAGCCCCGCGGTCGCCACAACGACGATCGCCAGCACCACGAGCAAGACCACGAACGGCATCACCCCAACCTACGAGCGCACCGCCGGGCGGGCGAACGCACGGCCGCGCACCAATCCGGCGTGCGCCAGGTCCGCTTGTTGCGGTTGCGGTGGGCTCTGGTGGTGCTGTGACCCTCCCGGCGGGTCACAGCGGTACCAGAAGCTCTGGGAGACCGAACGCGGGCGTTCCGATCCCGAGCCCGCGACGTCAGCCAGAGGGCCAGCTCAGCGCCGCATCGAGGAGGCCGTCGCGGAACGCCGGGTCGGCGATGGCCGCCAGGCGAAGCGCACGCTCCCGAACCGTGGCCCCGCGCAGCTCGGCGACGCCGTGCTCTGTCACCACGACATCCAGCTGGTGACGGGGCGTGGTGACGATGGAGCCGACCGGCAACTGTGGGTTGATGCGACTTTGTACGACGCCGGCCACGACGACCGTCGAGGGAAGGCACACCAGCGACCGATCCTCGAACTCGAGCCCTGACGAGGCGACGAAGTCTTCGTGTCCACCGATGCCGGAGAACTGGGCGCCGAGGATCGTGTCGGCGACGACCTGGCCGGACAAGTCGATGGCCAACGCGCCATTGATGCTGACGAACGCCCGGTTGCGGGCCACCAGCTCGGGCGAGTTCACCAGGTGGACCGGCAAGAAGCGCACGTCGGTGTTGCCATCCAGCCAGTCGTAGAGCTCACGCGTGCCCGCCGCGAACGTCGTGACCGAGTAGCCGTCGTGCGTCCCCTTGCCGAGGTTGGTCACCTTGCCGGCCTGGTGGAGGCGCATGAGCCCGGTCGTGAACATCTCGGAGTGGATGCCGTAGCCGCCGCCACCGCCCTCAGCGAGCAGGGCTGCGACGGTGGCCGGAATCCCGCCGATGCCCGTCTGCAGCGTGCAGCCGTCGTGGATGAATGCGCGGGCGTTCTCGGCGATCGCACGATCGACATCGGTCGGCGGCGCGTCCGCAAGCTCGAACACCGGCCGATCCCCCTGCACGAGCACGTCGATCTCGTCGACGTGGACGGCGTGGCGATGCTCCGGCGGGAGACCAAGCGTGCGGGGAGCAGCATCGTTCACCTCGACGACCAGCACCCGGTCGGGGTCGGCGCCGGCGCGGTGCAGTTCGTCGACCGAGGCACCGGCGTGGAGCGAGAGCGAGCACCAACCGTCGGCGTCCGGCGGGGCCGCCAGGGTCGCCATCACCCGCGGCTTGAGCTGTTCGAGGAGGGGAGCAAAGCGGCGGAAATCGGCGGGCACGAACTGCACATCTCGCCCGAGATCCCGGAACCACCGCTCTGCCGGGCCGAAGAAGCCGCTGCGATAGTGGACACCAGGTCGATCGAACAGCGGATACAAGTCGACCAGCAGCGCCCCAGACACGAGCAGATCATCGAACGCCTCTCGCTCCCCGAGCGCGTGCAGAAACGACGCCGGCTGTCCAGGACCGAGCGGAATGGCGAGCGTGTCGCTTGAGCGGACCACCCCAGCGGCGACCGCTGCGCTGACGCTGGTGACCTCCACGCGGGCGACGCTAGCCATCCCGTACAACTCGATCGAAGGCCTCCTGGCAACCTTCGTCGATGGGCCGATGAGGCGCGCCCGGGATGAGCTGGGTGGAGCAGGTCGACGTGTCGAGCGCCACGATGCAGCACGATGCAGCACGATGCGACCAACGCCTCGCGACCGCGGGGGTTGCGGAGGGACTCACCGTGCTCCCCACGCTCGCGCCGCGGTAGAAGAAGTCGCCTCGGCACAGGCTTCGCTACTGTCCCCAATCGTGGGCGAGCCATTGGGAACTTCTGCGCTCCCGCTCGGCGTGCGACACCGACTGCGCCCCGCGGTCGCTGGAATCGTCGTCGCGGCGGCGACGCTCGCCATCGCCAACGCTGCCGTGCCACAGGACACGTTCGCTCCACCCTCGTCCGCTGCGCTCGCCGCCGCGGCCGCGGTGGCGCTGCCAGATGGCTATCCGGTGCTCGACTCCGCACGCATCGAGCAGCTGACCCCAGCCGACCTTCTCGGCCGCACCAGCGATGACCCTGCGGTCGGGCCGCTCACAGCCGAGCTGCGCGCCGAGGGTCTCCAGCGTGCCGTGCGCGTCTCGGCAACCTCGACCTCGACGACGGGCGGCCTGTCGATGCGTGTGACCTCGGTCGTCGTCACGTTCGCGACGATCGCCACCGCAACGGGGTACGCCCGAGGCTCCGGCCGCATCCTCAGGAAAGACCACGAGGGGTGCAGCGCCGGAGAGGTCCGGGTCGCTACTGCGATGACCTCGCAGCTCGTGTGTCGAGGGCGCCGCTCCGTCGCGATCATCGCGTTCGTCAACCTCGACGAGCCGCCCAACGACGGTCACCGAGCAGACATCGAGCGTCGCCTGGTGCAGACCTTGCGAGCGATCTGATGACGCAAGGGATCGAGCATCTCGCGCGCCTCGGCCGGCGCACGCAGCGTCGTGCGCCGATCGCCTTGTCACTGGCCGCAGCGACCAGCACCATGCTCG
>JAYUDU010000276.1:0-4954 GCA_043739605.1 Acidimicrobiales bacterium
GGCCGACGGGCGACGGGAAATTCGGCGAGGATGGCGCCGTGTCCGCGCTGAAGCAGCTGCTTATCGGACGCCCGCTGGCCAGCCGCGAGGAGGGGCACCAGCGCCTGACGAAGCGGGTGGCGCTCGCAGTGTTCTCCGCCGACGCGGTGGCTTCGTCCGCGTTCGCGACCGAGGAGATCCTCCACGTCCTCGTGCCGGTCGCAGGCATGGCCGCACTCGACCGGCTGATCCCCATCAGCGCCCTCGTCGTCGTCCTTCTCGCCATCGTGGTGTCGAGCTACCGGCAGACGATCGCGTCGTACCCGAATGGAGGCGGGTCCTACATCGTCAGCCGCGCCAACCTCGGTGAGCGCGCCGGCCTCGTAGCCGGAGCATCGCTCCTCGTCGACTACGTCCTGACGGTTGCCGTGTCCATCGCCGCGGGCACGGCTGCGGTCACCTCGGCCATCCCAGAACTGCGGGACTACCGCGTGGTCCTCTGCCTCGGCTTCGTCGCGCTGCTCACGCTCGCGAACCTCCGCGGCCTGAAGGAGTCCGGCACCGTGTTCGCGGGTCCAACCTATGGCTACATCGTCTTGATGGGACTCGTCATCGTCGTTGGCCTGTTCCGGTCCTTCACCGGATCGATCCACGCCCTGCCGGTCGATCAACGAGCACTGGCCGACATCACCGGCGGCGGTCGACTCCTTGGCACCGTCACCCTGTTCTTGTTGATGCGAGCGTTCTCCTCCGGTGCTGTTGCACTGTCGGGGGTCGAGGCCATCTCGAACGGCGTCCCGGCCTTCAAGCCACCGGAGTCACGCAACGCCGCAACGACGCTGACGTGGACCGGGTCGATCCTCGGCGTCTTGTTCACCGGCGTCGCGGTGCTCGCCGTCCGGCTGCGGCCGACGCTCTCCAACCACGAGACGATCTTGTCGGTGCTGACGCGGACGAGCGTTGGCACAGGGCCCCTCTACGGAATCGTGCAGGCCGCCACGGCTTCCATCTTGATCCTGTCGGCCAACACGGCCTTTGCCGACTTTCCTCGGCTCAGCGCAATCCTCGCGACCGACGGCTACATGCCTCGTCAGCTGGCGCATCGCGGCGATCGGCTGGTGTTCTCCAACGGGATCGTGGCCCTCGCCGCCGCGAGTGGAGGACTCCTCCTCGCCTTCGACGGCGTCACCACGAGGCTTGTCCCGCTCTTTGCCGTGGGCTTGTTCGCATCGTTCACGCTCAGCCAAGCAGGCATGGTCCGACATCACCTCAACGAGCGGGAGGTCGGCTGGCGCTGGAAGCTGGTCGTGAACGCGACTGGCGCAATGACGACCCTTGCGGTTCTCGTCGTCGTAGCGGTCTCGAAGTTTACGGAGGGCGCTTGGATACCGATCCTCGTCATCCCCATCATCGTGTTGTGCTTCGTACGTGTCTCAGGACACTATCGAAAGGTGGCGAGGGCGCTCTACATCGAACCATCGAGTCCTCGTCCGCAGTTCGAGATGACAGTGATCGTTCCCGTCAGCGGCGTGCACCGCGGTGTGCTGATGGCCCTTGACTATGCCCGAGCCATGCACCCAACCCGGCTGCTTGCGGTGACGGTCGCTACCGACGATGACGATGCAGAGCGCATGGAACATGCTTGGGCAGATCATCACATCGACGTGCCATTGGAGATCGTTCACTCACCCTATCGCGACCTCGGCGGACCGCTCCTCGAGTTCATCGACCGCGCCGACTCGGCATGGGCGGACGACATCGTCACCGTCGTTCTGCCGGAGTTCGTCATCGACGGTTGGTGGGGCCAGGTCTTGCACAACCAGAGCGCCCTTGGCCTCAAGGCCCGCCTGCTGTTGCGACCGAAGACCGTCGTCACCTCTGTGCCGATCCATATCGCAGACCTGGCCCCGGCCTCGGATCCCGACCAGTCGTCGTGACGGCGACGAACCTGCTCGGCGCCACCAGGTTCGAGGGCGCTGGAACCCATGCCGTCCGCCTCCTGAGAACGCTCGCCCAGTGTCCCTCCGCGGCACTGGTTCTCATGATGTCCAGCTACTTCGGGGTGTTCGCCACCCTGGCCACAGAGCAGCACGCCGGGTGGCGGTCGCTTGGCTTCGATACCGCCATCCACGACCAGGGCATCTGGCTGACCGCGCACGGCCGGACCCCGTTCGTGACGGTCCGCGGCATCGACTACTTCGGTCACCACGTCAACCTGATCTCGCTCCTGTTCGTGCCGATCTACCGGCTCGGGGGCGGCGTACGGGAGCTGACGTTGATCCACACCGCCTGGGTTGCCCTTGCGGCCCTCCCGCTGTGGCTGCTGGCCAGGGACCGCATCGGTGGCCGCGGCTGGCTGGCCCTGGTCGTGCCCGCGGCGTACCTCCTCCACCCGGCGACGCAATGGATCACCTGGTGGCTGTACCACCCAGACTCCATGGCGATCCTGCCCTTGGTGTTTGCGTGGTGGCTGGCCACTCGGCGCCGATGGGGTTGGTTCGCAGTCGCCATCGCGGTCGCCATCGCCTGCAAGGAGGATGTCGCCCTTGCCGTGGTCGCCATGGGCCTGGCGCTCGCCGTGCTGAGGCCCGGTGGGCGCACGCTCGATCGGGCGGTCTCTGGCATCGACGGCCGGCGACGGGTGGGCGGCGGCCTCCTCACCGCCGCCGCCGGTCTTGGGTGGTTCCTCCTCTGCACGCGGTGGGTCATCCCCGCGCGAACCGGTGCGAGCCAGCCGTTCTACGAGTCGTTCTTCCCATCGCTCGGCGCCTCACCGAGCCAGATCGCCACCAACGCGATGCACCACCCCTCACGCGTCACCCACCTGCTCGGCCGCGACAAGAACGGCTCCTACTTGGCTCGCATGGTGGGACCCCTTGGCCTCATCCCCATCGTGGCCCTGCCCGTGCTGGCGCCAGGGCTCCCCCAGCTGGGCGTCAACCTCCTCGTCGAAACCGTCGACGGCGCCACGATCGTCAGCCAGTACGCCACGTTGCCGCTCGTCGGTCTGTTGCTGGCCACCGTGGAGGGCCTTGGTCTTATCCGACGTCGCCTCGGCCCCAGGGCGCTGCGTGGCGCGTGTGGGGTCTTGGCTGCGAGCGCCATCACCGGTTCGGCGTTGTGGGGCTGCGGACCGTTCAGCGCGAACTGGGCAAACGGCGCGTGGGCCCGCCCACCACGACCCGAGGTGGCAACGCTCGATCGCGTGCAGCGCATGGTGCCCGGCGATGCCGGCGTGGCAGCCTCATACGACATCGACGCCCACTTCAGCCACCGGGTCGTCGACTACGAGTGGCCGAATCCGTGGCACTCGGCCAACTACGGGATGGACGGCGCCAGCTTCGGCACTCCGACCCAGGTCGAGTGGATCATCATCACCGCGGCGGGCGCAGGTACGCGCGCCGACCTCGAGCTGCTGGACCAGCTGCTTGGTCCTGGGGGCGGCTTTGCCGAAGTCATGAACGAACGGGGCGTGTTTGTCGCCCGGCGAATCGCCCCGTCGCTGCCCCTCGCTGCCGACGGCCGGCCGCCGACCGATAGCGTGACCGACCCGTGACGCTCTTGGCCTCCATCCTCAGCCCAGCAGAGCTCATTCGCAGCCTCGGCCTGGTCGGCATCATCGCCATCGTGTTTGCGGAGTCCGGCCTGTTGATCGGGTTCTTTCTGCCTGGCGACAGCCTGTTGTTCATCGCCGGCTACATCGCCTCCGGCCCGGCGAAGTACCCGGACCTCCACCTCCCGCTCATCCCTCTCCTGATCGGGGCGTTCGCCGCAGCGGTCATCGGGGATCAGGTCGGCTTCACGATCGGGGCGAAGGCAGGTCCCCGGATCTTCGATCGCCCAGACAGCCGTCTCTTCAAGCGAGCGCACGTCGAGCGGGCCCACGCGTTCTTCGAGAAGCACGGCCCCAAGACGATCGTGCTGGCCCGCTTCGTTCCCGTCGTCCGCACGTTCGTCCCCGTCGTGGCCGGAGTCGGCGACATGGACCGCAAGACCTTCACCATCTACAACGTGATCGGCGGCGCCGCGTGGGCCGTCGGCATCACCCTGCTCGGCTACTTCGGCGGCCAGATCCGGCTGCTCAACGAGCACATCGAGCTTGCGGTCCTCGGCGTGGTGGCGATCTCACTCCTCCCCATCGCATTCGAGCTGATCAGGGCGCGCGGCGCGCGCCCGCACGCCGACTGACGCCATGCACGTCGCGACGTCGCCCGGAGTAGCGGCGTCGCGCCGGAGGGTCAGCGGAAGCTGCCGACCTTGCGGAGGTTGGCGCTGACGGTCTCGACCCACAGCTTGTTGGTGGCGTTGGGGGCGGGGATGACGCCGGTCTTGGCCGCGCCGACGGCACAGCCGACCTGGGCGGCGTCGATGATGCCGTAGCCCTCGAAGCTGGGCGGCAGCGCGGTGTCGCGGGCGCACGCCTTGACGATCGATTCCAAGGTGTCGCCGTTGGGTGACCGGCCCGCGGTACGTGCGGCGGCCAGCGCGTTGGCCGCAAAGCCTGCGGTGAGCGGTGAAGAGAAGCTGGTGCCGGACTCGCTGACATACGCACTGGTTGATGTGGTGGCCGGGCCCGTGATGTTGAACTGAGCCGTGACCTCTGGCTCGGTGTCGACGAGCACGCCGTCGATGACGTCGGAGGCGCCGACCGACAACACGTCGGTCGAGCTGCTGAACGCCTTGAACCACCCGGGCTCGCCCGGGACGCCGGCGTTGGCGAAGCCATTGCCGTTGGCGACCACCACGAGGATGCCGGCCGCTCTGGCCGCGGCGATGGCGTTGTAGGCGTCTGCGTCGAAGAAGCCGCCGGGGAGCGGCACCGACGAGCCGAGGCTCATGTTGATGATGTCGACCTTTTGGTCGGTGGCCCACCTGATGCCCGCGGCGATCGCCGCCGCGGAGCCTGACCCGGAACCATCGAGGACCTTGCCGATGGCGAGGCGCACGCCCGGCGCGAACGACGGTGTCTTGGCTG
>JAYUDU010000277.1:0-1796 GCA_043739605.1 Acidimicrobiales bacterium
GGGTCCTTGGGTGCCGGCAGCATCGGGCCCTTCCAGCCGGTGATGCGAGCCAGCCGGTCGGTCACGCTGGCCCACTCGCTCGGCGCCCACCCCTCAGCCGCGGCGCCGATGGTTCCGTCCATGCCGAGGTGGACGAACGCGGGCAGGCGCGTGATGCCAAAGCCCTTGACCGCGGCGCGAGTGGGGTCGACGAAGACGAGGAACTCCTTGGCGTGCGGGCCAAGCCAGCTGACGGTGTCATCGGTGTCCGCGGTGACGAGCAACGCGACGCGCACGTCCGCCTCTGCGAACGTCTGCAACACACGCACCGCCGTCGGCAGGATCCACGACGATTCCGGGGTGTACGGATCGAGCGCCACGAACGCCAGATGGAAGGTCGTGAGGAGCTGGCGAACCGTGCGCGGACGGCCGACCAACGGCGTCAGCTCGAGCTCTGGCGACGGATCGGAGGCCACGGGCGCAGAAACGTACCGGACGCGCCCACGCCCTCGGCAACTGCGGGTGTCCAGACCGAGCGTCGAGCCCCTCGACGGGGGGTCGAACTGCTAGGAAGTTGGGGTGCTCGCACTCCTCAACTCGCCGGCGTACAACGTGGTCAAGACGCTGCACATCCTCACCGTCATCGCCGGGTTCGGGCCGTTGTTGTGGGCGACCGTGGTGGCGATGCGGGCCAAGGCTGTGGGCGGCGAGGTGGGCGCGGCCCTCATCGACACCCAGGCCGCCATCACCCGCTTTGCCGAGTACTGCCTTGGCGCCACCCTCATCCTCGGATTTGCCCTCAGCGGTATGAGCAGCACCGGCGGCAAGGACCCGAAGATGGCCAACGGGTTCGCAGAGCCGTGGGTCGGGGCCAGCACGCTGTTGCTGCTCATCGGGCTCGGCCTTCTTGGCGGGCTGCTCAGCCCGGCCCAGAAGCAGATCGCCGCCGCCATGCGCCGCGGTGACACAGCAGAGATGGCGTCGCTCGAGAAGAAGCTGATCCCCGCGTCAGCGGGCGCCAACCTCTGCTTCACCATCGCGGTGTTCCTCATGGTCCTGAAGCCCGGCTGACCGACCGCCAGAGCGACGCGGCCGTCGTGACGCGGCATGGCGTGGGAGGCTAGAGGCGTGCACCCCATCGAGCGCCTTCGCTACGTCGCCCGCGCCGGGGCAGATGATCTCGACGGCCTGGCCCAAGAGGCCGCATCGGCGCTGCGCGGCTTCCGTGGCGACCACGCCGGCCTGGTCACCGCATGCCGCAGCCTCGTTGATCGCCACCCTGCGGCTGGGCCGCTGTGGTGGCTGGCGGCCCGGTGCCTGTGCTCTCCCGACCCCGGCTCCGAGGCGTGGCAGGCGGCGGATGAACTCGAGCGCGACCGCACCTTCGCCACACTCGTCGCGACGCTTCCCGAGGAGGCCGCCGTGGTGTCGCTCGGCTGGCCGGCGACGCTCGCCGCGGCTGCTCGCCGACGCGGCGACCTCAGTTTCCTCGTCGTCGATCCCGGCGGGATGTGGTCGTGGCAGCTCGACCGCCTCGTCGAAGAGGGCAACGAGCTGGCCGTCGTGCCCGAGGCCGGCATGGGCTCTGCTGTTGCCACCGCGGACCTGGTGCTGTTGGAGGCGCAAGCCCTCGGTGGCGACACCTTCGTGGCGGTAGCCGGCGCTCGAGCCGCGGCGGCGACCGCGCGCCACGCCGGTGTCCCTGTGTGGTTGGTGGCGCCCGTCGGTCGGTGCCTGCCCGCTCAGCTGATGGGAGCGCTCCAGGGGCGCCTCGCGTCGGCACGGCCGTGGGCAGAACCGGACGAGATCGTCCCGCT
>JAYUDU010000278.1:0-12119 GCA_043739605.1 Acidimicrobiales bacterium
CCAGCCTCCCATGCCTGGCCCCACTCTGCATCGGTGCCGCGGACCTGGGTAGGTTCCCGGGATGGACACAGCACTGAACGGGAAGGTCGCGGTCGTGACGGGCGGAAGCCGAGGCATCGGCAAGGCCATCGGCATGGCCTTGGCAGAGGCCGGCGCGACCGTGGTGCTCTCCAGCCGCAAGCAGGCAGACCTCGACGCGGCAGCCGCCGAGATCACCGCCGCCACCGGAGCCACCGTCGTCGGCATCGTCGCCAACGCTGGCGACCCGGACCAGGCGCAAGCCTGCATCGCCTCGACGGTCGAGCGGTTCGGAGGCATCGACATCCTCATCAACAACGCCGCCACCAACCCCTACCAGGGACCGCTCATGGGCATCTCCCCCTCGCAGATGGACAAGACGGTGCAGGTCAACCAGCGGGCCATCGTGACCTGGACCCAGTGTGCAGTGCAGGCGGGTTTAGGCGAGCGGGCCGGAGCTGCCATCGTCAACATCGCCTCGGTCGGTGGCCTGTCCGTGGAGCGCAGCATCGGCTACTACAACGTGACGAAGGCCGCGGTGTTGCACCTCAACCGCCAACTGGCGGCAGAGCTTGCGCCCAGGGTGAGGGTCAACGCGATCGCGCCGGGCCTCGTCAAGACCGACATGGCCAAGGCGCTGTGGGAAGCGCATGAGGAGGCGATCGCCAAGCGCATGCCGCTCAAGCGGCTCGGCGAGCCAGAGGACATCGCCAACGCCGCGCTGTTCCTGGTGTCGTCGGCGTCGTCGTGGATGACGGGCGCCCATCTCGTCGTCGACGGTGGCGCGCTGCTCGGCGCCAGCGTTGGCTAGGCGGGTTCGGAGCCGGCCGGGGGTGTCGGGGGCGAGCCAGCGACCTGGGCCCTGACCACCCGCCGCTGCACCTTGCCGAGCGCGGTGCGGGGGAGCGCGGCCACGACCACGACCTGCTTCGGTGCCCACCACGCGGGGCCGCCCGCGCGTGCGGCATCGACCAGCCGCTCGACGAGTTGCTCGGCCGACGCGCCGCCTGGCGGCGAGGCGATGATGACGGCGACGACGCGCTCTCCCCAGATGGGATCTGGTGCACCGACAACGCACACATCGTCCACGCCGTCGACGCGCCGCAAAACCTGCTCCAACGCGTCGGGCCACACCTTCTCGCCACCGGTGATGATCACGTCGTCGTTTCGTCCCAGGACCTTCACCACGCCGGTGAGCGCATCGACCGTGCCAGCGTCGCCCGTCGTGAACCAACCGTCGGCGTCGACGGGGTCGACATCGCCGTCGGGTGTGCGGTAGCAGCGCAACAACGTCGGCGACCGAATCTCGACCAGCCCGACTGGGTTGGTGCGCACCTCGACGCCGTCCAGCGGCAGTCCCTCGTAGACGACGCCGCCGAACGTCTCGGTCAGCCCGTAGGTGGCGAGGACGTTGGGGGGGCGATGAGGTGGCGGCGTCGACCCACCAAGCACGATGGCACGCCATCGAGTGGGGTCGATCCTCGCAAGGGTCGTCGCGACGAGCGACGTGAGCGTGGCCGCGCTGGCATCGACTGCATCTGCGTCGAAGCGTTCGTGCACGTCGAGGGGGGTTCCGCTTCGCAGTGCCCGGGTGATGACCCCAAGCCCCCCGGCGTGGGACACGGGGAGGCAGCACAGCCAGCGGTCGCGTGCAGGCTCGACGCCCAGCCGCGCGTTCGTCATGTGGGCGGCGGCGTCGACGGCGGCATGGGTGATGGCCACGCCCTTCGGCGAAGCAGTCGTTCCGCTGGTTGCGAGCACGATGGCGTCGCCGTGCTCCGTCGGCCGGCCATCGGGCCTGCGTGTGCGGCGGCCCGCCTCCACGATGTGCGTCGGGCGGATCTCGTCGAGCAGCGCGCGCATCGACTCCGTCGGCAAGCGTGGATCGACGGGGAGCACTGCGTCGCCCGCGTCCCAGGCGCGGCGCAGTGCGTCGACAAACGCGGGGCCGGCCAGGGGGACTGCGATCAGCCGACGCACGAGCCGTAGGGTAGGACCGTGACGCAGGTGGATCTGCCGCCGCCGGCTGAAAGCGGCAACCGTTGGGTGCTCGGGGCGCGGCCCAAGACGCTGCCTGCGGCCGTCGTGCCGGTCATGGTCGGCACCGGTGTCGCCCTCGCAGAGCACGGCGCGTCGTGGTGGAAGGCCGTACTTGCCTTGGTCGTCAGCCTCGCACTGCAGATCGCCACCAACTACGTGAACGACTACGCAGACGGAGAACGCGGCACGGACGCGGTGCGCGTCGGTCCGGTGCGTCTCGTCGGGTCCGGCCTTGCGACGCCAGCCGCGGTGAAGCGGGCGGCACTTGCCGCGTTCGGCGTGGCTGCGGCCGCCGGCCTCGTCCTCGTTGTGACCACCGCCTGGTGGCTCGTGCTCGTCGGTGCGGCCTGCATGGCGGCCGGTTGGGCCTATACCGGTGGTCCGGCGCCCTATGGCTACGCCGGCCTCGGAGAGCTGTTCGTGTTCGTGTGCTTCGGCCTCGTCGCGACGGCCGGATCCGCCTTCGTGCAAACCCAGCGCCTCACCGCGCTCGGGCTCGTCGCGTCGGTTCCGGTCGGCGCGCTGGCGTGCGCGTTGCTCGTCATCAACAACCTCAGAGACATCCCCGGCGACACCGTTGCCGGCAAGCGCACCCTGGCCGTCCGCCTGGGCGACGCCGCCACCCGGCGGGTCTTCGTGGGGCTGTGCGCAATCGGCGCCATCGGCGGCGTCGCCGTGGCCGCGGTGGCCAGCTCGCCGTGGCCGCTCGTCGCCGCCGCCGCAGGTCTCGTCGCCATAGCGCCGGTGCGCACGGTCCTCGGTGGCGCCCGCGGACCGGCGCTCATCCCCGTGCTGGGCGCAACTGCGAAAGCGCAGATCGCGTTGGGCGTGCTCCTCACGGCCGGGTTGGCCGGCGTCGCCCTGTAGCGGATCTGGCGTTGAGATCTGGCTGAAGGCTCTCGGTCGGGTCGCCGCTGTCGTCAGGACAGGTGATCGAGGATGCGCTGTATCACCGCTTCGGGCTGCTCGAGATGGCATGCATGGCCAGCGCCGTCGATCACCGTCAACGACGACCCTGGGATGCCGGCGTGGAGCAGCGATGCCTCCACGCAGAACTTGGTGTCGAGGGCGCCGCACACCACCAAGGTCACCGCCGCGACCTCGCGGAGGTGGTCGTGCAGCGGCGACTGGGAGCCGGTACCGCAGAGGCGGAGGCTGGACGCGAGTCCCTCTGGCGTGTTGCGGAGGCGGTCCTCCAGCGACCGTGCGCTCGGCGGCAGGGTCGAGAACAGCGGCCCGTCAAGCCACCGCTGCAGGAAGCCCGCCAGGCCATCGACGCCGCCCCGCTCGATCTCGTCGGCCATCCGGGCGTCGTCGGCTCTGCGGCGAATGCGGGCGGACTCCTCCGTCAAACCGGCGGTGCCGCTGATGAGCACCAGCCGGCGGAAGCGGGTCGGTTCGACAAGCACGGCATGCAGCGCCATACGCGCCCCCATCGAGTAGCCGATGAGGTCCGCAGGGGCGTCGAGATCGGCAGCGGTCCGAGCGATGGCCTTGCCCGTCTCCCAGAGGTCGAGGCGGGCGGCGCAGGAGTCGCCGTGACCGGGCGCGTCGATCGCATGCACGGTGTGCCGTTGCGCCAACGGGCGGCCGATCGGCGCCCATGATCGCCCGGTTTGGGTGAACCCGTGCACGAGCACGACGGGCGGCCCCGATCCGGTGATCTCGACGGCCAGCGGCAGTGCCATCTGCTTCGGCGTCGGCATCTGCGTTGGCATCTGCGTTGGCATCTGCGTTTGCATCTGGATCGAGGGTAGGTCGGGTCGGGACGCCGGTGGGCGTTACGTTCGGGCCGTGCCCGCCGCCGCTCGACCAGAGGATGTCCAGGCGGCGTTCTGCGCGACCCTCGTCGACGAGTGGATCCGAGGTGGGGTCACCCATGCCGTCGTCTCACCGGGCTCGCGTTCGACGCCTCTGACGCTGGCAATCGCCGCCCGCGAAGCACTCTCCATGCATGTCGTCCTCGACGAGCGGTCGGCCGCCTTCGTTGCGCTCGGCATCGGGAAGGCGACAGGCCATCCTGCGGTTCTCGTGTGCACCAGCGGCACCGCCGCCGCCAACCATTTGCCCGCCGTCGTGGAGGCGGGGCTCTGCGGCGTTCCGATGGTGGTGTGCACTGCGGATCGGCCGCCGGAGCTGCGTGATGTGGGTGCCCCGCAGACCATCGACCAGACCCGGCTCTTCGGCACCGCGGTCAGGTGGTTTCACGATCCTGGCGTTCCCGACACGGCCGCATCGGGGCATTGGCGAGCGCTTGGGGCGCGCAGCCTGCACGAAGCGAGCGGTCCGGCCGGTGCCGGTCCCGTGCACCTCAACCTGGCGTTCCGCGAACCACTCATGGGTGATGCCCGCGCGGGAGGGATACCGGCCGGTCGAACGGAGGGCGCCAGGTGGTCCGCGGGTCCGCCGCAGTCGTCGGCAGCTGACGTGGGAGCCGCAGTCGGGCTCCTGCGCCGGGGGGTGGTCCGGGGGCTCGTGGTGGCCGGCGAGGGAGCAACACCGGAGGTGGTGGACCTTGCAGCTGCCCTGGGCTGGCCGGTGCTCGCGGACGCGCTGTCGGGGTTGCGGGGGCCTCGGACCGTCGCGGCGTTCGATGGCATCGTTCGGGCCCGAACAGCGGCGCTCGGCGACCCCACGGTTGTCCTCCGGGTCGGACGGCCACCGGCATCGAAGGTGCTCGCGGCCTTCCTTGGCGAAGCGGCCGCGGCGGGGGTGGCCTCGGTCGTCGTGGTCCCGGCCGGGGCGTGGGTCGACCCGGACGCCACGGCATCTGTCGTCATGCGGGGAGACGTCGCCCGCACCGTCGGAGCGCTCGCCGCCGCGCTGGCCGGCACGCACGCCGAGGCGGGCTGGCGCGAGGCGTGGATGGCCGCCGACGTCGCCGCCCAGCGTGCGATCGACGCACTATCGGCCACAGCGGGGCCGCTGACAGAACCGGCCGTGGCTCGAGGACTGGCAGAGAACCTCCCCGACGGCGCATGCCTCTTCGTTTCCTCTTCGATGCCCATCCGCGACGTCGAGTGGTTCGGTCCGCGGCGCGAGCATGTGCGCGTCCTCGCCAACCGCGGTGCGAACGGCATCGACGGCGTCCCCTCCACCGCGCTTGGCGTGGCGTTGGCCCTCCACCCGACGCCCGTCGCATGCCTGATCGGCGACCTTGCGCTGTTGCACGATGGCAGCGGGCTGTGCGGCATGGCAGCTCGAAGAGCCAACATGGTGTTGGTGATCGTCGACAATGGAGGCGGCGGCATCTTCTCCTTCCTGCCCCAAGCCACCGCGCTTGATCCGGACCGCTTCGCGGCGCTGTTCGCCACGTCGCAGCCGACCGACATCCCCGGGCTGCTCACCGCCCACGGCATCCCCGTCGTCGAGGTGCGGACGACCGGGGAGTTGGCCGGCGAGGTGACGACGGCAGCTGCGATCGGTGGCGTTCGCGCCATCATCGTGCGCACCGATCGAGCGGCGAACGTGCGCGACCACGACGCACTCCACGACGCCATCGCTGCGGCGCTCCACGAACCGCAGAACGGCAGCGCGGCGTAACTTTGAAGCCATCCTCATGTCCGACGATCTGGTGCCGATGAGGGCGGCACGAGTGCGGCGGAGCGGAGGTCTTCTAGTGGGGAACCCAGATGTCAAAGGTTCAGCGGGGCTTGACCCCAACGGGGGGTGGCATGCGAGCGAAGGCACGGTGCTCCTCATCGAACCGGCGGGCCGGTCGACCTGTCTGACCGGCACCGTCGTCGGCGAGCACGATGGTCATCCCATCGTCGATCTCGGCGCGGACGCAACGTCCGCTGGCCAGATCGAGGATCTCGAAGTGATGGTCTCGGCGTTTGTTCCAGATGCCATGTGGCGCTTGCATGCAGTGCTCCACCGAGTTGGCCGCTCGAACGTCCCAAGCCTCGCAGAGCTGTGGGCGGACGGTACGCCAGAGCGCATCCAGCGCCGCCTCGTCCCGCGCTGCATCGTGGACCTGCCGGTGCACCTGTTCGATCTCGACGCCGACGAGGCGTGGCATCCGCCGTTGCCCGGCCGAACCGTCGATCTCGGTGCCGGCGGCGTGCGGGTGCGCGTTGCGGAGCGATTCCCCGCAGGGTGCGACCCCACGGTGCACCTCACCTTGCCCGATGGCTACGAGGTAATCGCCCTGACCAGCGTCGTCGACATCGACGAGCGCGACGACGGGTTCGACTACCGGCTCGTCTTCAGCGCCATCGCAGAGGTGGATCGTGCCGTGCTGTCCGCGTTCACCTCGGGTCGCGTCGCGGGCTAGCGCCACGCGGCTGGAGGCTCACCTTCGACCGAGCTCCGAGAACGGGATGTCCTTGTCGACGCGTGGTTCTGGCGGCAGGCCCAGGACGCGCTCGCCCAGGATGTTCCGCATCACCTCGTCGGTGCCGCCCCGTATGGACAGCGATGGTCCGGTGAGGAACAGCATCGGCCACTCGCCCTCGTCCGTGCCATCGACGTGCGCGACTGCGGCAGGCCCGAGGAGTGTCATCGCAAGATCGGCGGCCGCCTTCATGGTGTCGGACATCCACACCTTGGTGCCTGAGCCTTCGGGGCCGACCGGCTTGCCGGCACGCGCCTCAGAGCGGCTGCGAAGCTTCGAGTAGCGCGCGATCTCGAGCCGGATGACGATGCGCATCGCCCGGTCCCGCACGACCGGATCGCTGACCTTCCCGGTGCGGCGGACGAGGTCAAGCACCTGCTCGACCGTCATCATCGCTCCGGTCTGGCCGATGGTCAGGCGCTCATGGGCGAGCGTCGTCATGGCAACCTTCCAGCCGGCACCGAGCGCACCGATCTGGTTGTCTGTCGGCACCAAGACGTCGGAGAGGAAGACCTCGTTGAAGTGCTTGTCGCCATTGACCTGCACGATCGGGCGCACCTCGACGCCTTCGGAATCCATGTCGACCGCGAAGCAGGTGATGCCGGCATGCTTGGAGACGCTGGGGTCGGTGCGGGCGAGCAACAGACCCCACTTGGAGTAGTGCGCCCGCGACGACCACACCTTCTGGCCGGTGACCCGCCACACGTCACCGTCCAAGACGGCCTTGCATGCAAGGTTCGCCATGTCCGACCCCGCTCCGGGTTCTGAGAACAGTTGGCACCACACTTCGTCACCGGTGCGGATGGAGGGCAGCCAGCGGTTCTGCTGGTCTTCGGAGCCGTGCGCCAGGACCGTGGGGCCGACGAGCGAGAGTCCGACCATGAACGGGTACAGGTCGGGGGCGTCGAACGTAGCCAGCTCCTGTGCCAACACCGTGGCGAGGGCCGGGCTGGCGCCAAGCCCGCCTGCAGCCGCGGGCCAGATGGGCACCGCCCACTCGCCGAGGACTTCAAGGAACGTACGGCCCTCGTCGAGATCGTCCGATCCGGCACCCATGACCTGCACCGGTCCGCCGGTGCGCGCCGGTGCCAATCGCGCGCCGAGGAACGCTCGGGCCTTGGCGCGGAACGCGGCTTCGTCCGTCGTGTCGTCGTCGTGGCTGTCGATCCCGCTCACGAGGGGACGACCTTAGGAGCGCGGCACCGCCGAGGCGAACCCCGCCCCGGCGCAGCCGGACGCGGCTACACGACCGGGTGGATGCCTGGGAGGTCGACGGCATCTTGCCAGACGACCTCTGCCAGCACCGCGGCCGTGGCCTTGGCGGGCGCGGAAGGAAGACTGCGGGCTCGCTGCGCGAGGCCGATGCTGCGGCGGGGGAGGCCAACCACTCGCAGTCGAGCCCACGGGCCGCTGAGCCAGCTGGGGATGGCGCTCGCCGGCACGATGCCTGCCGCCCACCCTTCGAATGCGAGCGATGCGAGCAGTCGCACGCCGTCGAGCTCTGCGCGCACGACCGGATGGATGCCAGCGGTGGCGAACGCTTCGTCGAGCGTCTGACGGAACACGGTGCCCTTCGCGGGCAGGAGCATCTCCAGCCCGTCGAGGTCGGCCACGGCCACCTCGGTGCGCGAGGCGAACGGGCTGGCAGCCGGGACGATCAACACGAGGTCCTCCTCGAACAGCGGCGTCGCCACAAGGTCCAGGCCTGGCATCGGGAGCGTGACGATGGAGAGGTCGAGGCGACCGGACACCAACTGCGGCTCCAGGGTTGCCGAGCTGGCCTCAACGACAGTGATCGACACGGCCGGGTGCTTGCGGTTCATCCGGACCAGGAGCTTCGGAACGAGCCAGCGCCCCGTCGTGCCAAGCACCCCGAGGCGCAGCGAGCCGCGCACCTCGCTGCTGAGGGCAGTCACATCGGCGACGAGGGCATCCAACTCCGCCTGGATCCGTCGGGCGCGGCCGACGACCGCTCGTCCCTCGGCGGTGAGGGTGCCGGCGGCGCGATCGAACAGCGTCGCGCCCAGCTCCTTCTCCAACCGAGCGACGTGGGTGGAGACGTTCGACTGCACCGTATGGAGTGCTGCCGCCGCAGCAGAGAAGGTGCCGTGTTCTGCAACGGCGTCAAGGGCGTTCAGTTGGCGGAGGTCCATCTCCTATAGAGATAGCACCTATCCTCAACAACTGTTGGACAGATTGGGGGCGGCGGGACGATGATGTCTTCACAAACCGAAGCGAGTGCTCTCCCCCCCGAGCCACTCGCTTCGCAGCAGGAGACCGGAGTTCCCCCCCATTCCGGTCCTGCGCAACGAAGGGCCGGTATCCCCCCACCGGCCCTTCGTCGCGTCCGGGGTCAGGTTGTGTCCCCGTCTGCGCGGAGATCGGCCAAGCCGTGCTGGTCTGGCCTTTGCGCTGGTCTACGGCGTCGCTTGGGCAGCCGTCGTGGTGGTCGTCGGTGCAGATGCGGTGGCGATGCCCCCGGCGATGAGGTCGAGCTGGTGACGCATCGCGGTTGCGACCACGGCATCGTCGCCGGGAGCGGCGAGTGCCGCCGCCAGGACGACCACGACCCTCCCGCTCCGACCAAAGCCGTACAACACCGCCCTGCCGCGCCCGTCGAGCGGGCCGGTGCGGACACCCGACGCTTCGGTCGTGCCAGGAATCGCGAAGGCACTTGAAGTCAGCGTCCGCGTGCCGCGCGACGTCTCATCGACGTATCGCTGGGCTCCGCCGCCCGTCGACATCTGGTAGAGCCGCACGGTCATCAACTCGTCCGGCGCCGATCGCTGCCAGCTGCGAACGAACGCGTTCTGCAGCCCGGCACGCTCGAACGCTGCCTTCGCCCCGACCGGATCGTCGCGCTCTGTGACGAGGCGGTCGATGTCGGCGGCGCCGCCGACCTTGAGCTTGTCGTCCGGGATCTGGCTGAAGCCCGGCGGGGCTGGCAAGACGACGGTGCCGAGATCGATTCCAGGAGCCGGCTGGGTTGATGATGTCGTCGAGCTTGACGGCACGATCGCGAGCCGACGAGGCCGTGTCGGTGGCTTGGACGCGACCAGTCCGTAGGTCACGCCGTCCGCGACGACGAGCGCCAGAATGGCCGTCGCGGCAAGCGCTGTGAGCCGCCGAGGTGGCCGTACCGGCGGCGTCCACTGAGCGCCTTGGAGGTTGGTCGCCTCGCTCAGCGGTCTGTGACTCCGAAGGAGGCGAGCAGTCGGTCGCGGTCGGCCGTCGTGGGCAAGGCCACCTCGCCGGTCAGCGCCAGCACGTACGCATGGTCACCGATGACGACCGCTTCGACCCATGCCCTGCGGCGCCCTCCGGAGGTCGCAGTCGCTTCGCTCCGGAGGGACGTTGCACCTGCGAACACGGAGGAGGCGGACGACGTGATGCGGAGCCCGTTGGTTGCGGCGAACTTGGCTGAGAGGTCTGTCAATGTGAGGGTCGCGCCCGGCGGGCTCACGTGCAGCGTCGCGACGATGGCATGCAGGCCGCTGCCCGTGGCATCGAGCGCCGACCCTTGGTCGAACGGGCCGAGGATGCTGGCGTCGAGACGTCGATCAGTCGCAGTGCCTGGCAGGTCGACGACAAGCTGGGGGCGCGTGGCGATCTGCCAGCCTCGACCGGTGATGGAGTCGGCGAGCGTTCGGACCGGCGAGGTGCGCGATGGCAGCAACACAACGGCAACGCCCACGATGAGCGCCGCTACGACGACGACACCCGCCAGCCGCAGGGCGATCCCCGCCACCGTGCGGGGCCGTCGCTCCACGGTGGGCCCGGTGTCGTCAGCGGCCACAGGCGCGTCCGCGCTGCGTGGATCTGAGCCGCACGACCAGCACACGGTGGCGCCGCCGCGGACGGGCATGCCACACGTGATGCAGCGGATGCGGTCCGGTCGGGGGATGGCGGAGGTGACCGACACGGGCGGATGGCCACCGTCGCGGGGGCGGACGCGTCGCAAGGTCGCCATGTCGCTGGGCCATGCTACAGCGTTGAAGGTGACGGATGAGGCCCCGGCCTTGTGGAGTCGCGCGGCACGTGGCGGTACGATCGGAGGTGTGGTGCAGGCGATCCGCGTCGATCCTCGGACTGCGCCCGGTCCTGGACCAGAGCAGGCAGATCACCGACAGATGCGCGCACGTGCCGCCCGCACCGAGACGATGCTCGCGCTGGGGTGGCTCCCGTTCGCGGGGATCGGGCTGTGGGCGGCGCGGCCCGGAAATCCCCTCGGGTTGGTGGTGGCGGTGACGTTGCTCTTCTCGTTCTCGCATCAGGGGCCGACGATCGCTCTCGTCCACGGCGACCCCGCGCAACGAGCGCTGCGTCGCAAGACCTTCACCTGGAGCGCGCCGATCTTCGCCGTCGCTATCGCGGTCGGCTTGTGGTGGGCGCCGCTCCTCCTCGCATTGGTTGCGGCGAGCTGGAACATCGTCCACACCTTGCAGCAACGGTATGGCCTCGTGCGGGCCTACGGGCGAAGCGGCGGCGCGTCCGGTGATCGTGCCCGTGGACACGCACGACTCGAACGGGTGTTGCTCTTCACGTGGCTGGCGGCTGCGCTGGCCTGGGCGGCAGGAGATGGTCGGGTGCCAGGCTTGGTGGAGCGTGCACGCTTCGGCGACGTCAACGGTCGCGCCATCGAGCTCCTCGTCGAGGCGCGCGGTCCGGCTCGGATGCTGTTCGTTGTGCTCGCAGTTGCGAGCGTTGCGTTGCTCGCGGCTTGGGTCCGCGCCGAGCGCAGGCTCGGTCCGGGCGCGAGCGCCGTCAAGCACCGCTACCTGGCGTCCACGTTGGCGCTGCTGGTCGTCATCGGCGTCTCCCCGGCCGCCGGCTTCGTTGGCTATGTCGGCTCGCACGCGTTCGAGTACTTCGTCGTCGTCAACGGTGCGCTCGCCCGCCGCTACCGCGGCGCCGGGCGGCACAGCTCGCCGCTGGCCGCCGTCATCGATCGGCCACGGGGACGGGTCATCGCGTGGTCGCTGTACGGGGTGGCGCTCATGGCGTTCGTAGCAGCGGTCGACCTGGTCGCGCCGTACCCCTGGTCCTCCGTGGTGCTGCTGACGGTCGGCGGATGTCACATCTTCTGGGACGGCTACATCTGGAAGCTCCGGCGGCCTGAGGTCGCCGCGAGCCTCGGCGTTGGCATCGCGTAGCGCGTCGCGCGTCCGCCCATCTCAGCCCACCAGGCCGACTCGCTCGAGAGTGCGCGTGGTTGGTCGGTACTGGGCCGCCAGCTCTGTCAGGAGGTCGGCCTTGACTGCGGCGAAGGCAACGTCGTCCCAGCGGTTGACGTGCTCCTCCGGATCGTCATCGAGGTCGTACAGCTCGCCGACGCCTGGCTGGTCTTCGTAGCGCGTGAGCTTGTACTGGTTCGTGGCGAGCGTACGCAGCGGCACCTTGATGAAGACCTCGAAATCGTCCTCGTGCAAGGTCGCCTCCCGGTGGCCGTCCTGCAACGGGCGGCTGTCCATCGCCATGGTCGGGTCGTCGGCGCTCGGCACCGCGAGTCCGGCGGCGCGCAGCGACGTGGCCGGCAGGTCGAGGGTGGCGACAGCGTCGTCCACCACGGCGCCGGCCGCGAAACCGGGGCCACGCACGATGAGCGGCACCTTGAGCAGGCTGTCGTAGCCGAACGGGCCCTTGAAGATCATGCGGTGCTGGCCCAGGAACTCGCCATGATCTGCGGTGATGACCACAACGGTGTCGTCCGCACGGCCCGACGCCT
>JAYUDU010000279.1:0-1793 GCA_043739605.1 Acidimicrobiales bacterium
CTCAAGGGCGGCAGCGATGGACGTGACGTCGACCCGCACCCCCATCGGACGAGCGTGATGGCGATACCGCGATGTCGGAGCCTCCGCGCTGAGGATCCCTCTGCGCACCAAGCGATTGACGGCCTCGCTCAGGCCGAGGTCCTCGTCGCGACGAAGCCGTTCCACCGCAGCAACCACATCGGGATCGAGAGTCAATGTCGTCCGCATCGCGCCCACGGTACATCTTGATGTTCCGCTCACGGCATCGAGATGCGCGGGCGGGCGTCGTCGCGTGAGACGCCGAGGCGAGGCGGAGGCCGAGATCGACCTGTGCCATCCGCCCGGAGCGCAGCGACCCCGCTCGGCGGATGAGATCGCCGCGATCCAGCACAAGCAGCTGGCTGACGTTGTGACGCTGTCACGGTCGAACTCTCACCAGGTCGTCACACCGTCGGCCGCGGTGCGGGGGCCTCGATCAGGCGAGGCCGAGGAGCTCTGCGCCGTTCTTCCAGAAGAAGCGCTCGCGGGCGTCGTCATCGAAGGCGGACATGGCTTCGCCGAAGATCTCGAACGGGTGCTTTCCACCCTCTGGGTGGGGGTAGTCGGTCGAGAACATGAAGATGTCTGGGCCGCACTGCTCGACGAGCCACGCAGTGTCCTCGAACGGGAACGGCGTGAACCGGACCTGGCGCTTGATGTACTCCGACGGCAGCAGCGGCAATGCCTTGAAGGCGGGCTCGAACTTCGAGAACGAGCGGTGGGCGTGGTCGAGGTTGCGGAGCATGCCTGGCACCCACGAGGCGCCCAGCTCGATGGCGGCGCCCTTCAGCTTGGGGTGGCGCTCGAACACACCGTCGATGGCGAGGCAGGCGAGGAACCGCTCCGGCGAGTGGTGCAGGACGGGGAAGTCCTTGGCGCGCATGTTCTCGCCGCCCCCGAGCCAGTCGGTGGGCTTGGGCATTCCGTTGTTGTGGAAGGCCTTCGACAGCAGCTTGCCGCCGCCGACGTGCAGGACGAACGGCACGCCGGCATCGGCGAGGCGAGCCCACACGGGGTCGAGGTCGAGGTGCGCCGGGGAGAAGTCACCCGGCGCCTCGGATGGCATCCAGATGGCCGAGATCCCGCCGGCGAGCGCCTCGTCGAGGACATCGGCCGCCATCTTCGGGTCGTTCAGGGGCAGGTAGCCGACGGGCTTGAGGCGGGAGTCTGGCTCGCAGAAGGCGGTCATCGCTCGGTTGAGGGCGCGGGTGCCGCCGTACAGCACGTCCATGTCCTTGCTGCGGGCGAAGTGACCGAGGGCGAACGTCGGGAAGACCAGCTGCGCGGTGATGCCGAGCGCGTCGAGCACCTTGGAGCGCACCTCGGTGTCGAGCGCGCCGGGCGCCATCCACCCCTTGGGGCCCTTGATGACGTCGGCATCGATGTCCTGGAGCTTGTGGCTCTCCCACAGCGCCGGCAGCGACTCCATGAGCTTGGCGGCGCCGGCGCCGGCGCCTTCCAAGCCGAGGCCGGAGAGGCGCTCGCGGATGTCGGGGTCAGCGAAGGATGGCAGCCAGTCGGCTGTCTCCATCACGTGACTGTCTGCGTCGAAGATGGCTGCGCTCACGGTTGGTCCCCCCGGACTCGATCTGGTGGAACCACGACCATACCTGAACAGAGGTCAGGGCGCTGTGGACCAGGTCGGCTCCGAGCGACGTCAGCTCGCTACGCCTCTCCGACCCAGCCGAGGGCCTCCGCCCATCGGTCGGCGATGTCCCACACCGCGGCCCACCGTTCGATGTAATCGACGTCGACTGCAACAGCAGCGAGGACGG
>JAYUDU010000280.1:0-1792 GCA_043739605.1 Acidimicrobiales bacterium
ACAACCCAGGCGCAGCGTGTACCGGATGTGTCGTGCGGCCGCCGCTGTCGCCGTGGCGGCCCTCGGTGTGACCGCTCCAGCCTCGGCCCAGGTCCTGCCCGGATGCGCAGATGAGGGCTCGATCGCCACCCGCGTTGCGGTCGCGCCCGTCGCGTTCATCGGCACCGTCGCCGCCTTGTCAGACAAGGGGCGGGTGGCAACGGTCGACGTGTTGAAGGTGTGGAAGGGCGGCCCGCTGCCCCGTCGTGTCGAGGTTCGCGGCACGATCGCTACCCAGTCAAAGGTCGTCACCGCGCTCGATCGGCTGTACGCCTCGCATCGCACCTACCTGTTCGTGCCGAGCGCCGGCGTCACGCCGCACTTCGTCGAGAACCAGTGCTCCGCGACCCGGGCCATCTCATCCGAGGTCACGGCCCTAGGGCCTGCCGATGGGGGTCAGCAACCGACGAGCGCGTCAGGTGTGAGCCTGCCGGGAAACGGCCTTGCCAAGCTGGCACCCCTCGCCATCGGCGCCGCCGGATTCCTCCTCATCGGCGCGTTCCTCACTCGCCAGATCCTCCGTGACCGCAGGCGCAGAGCCCAGCCCGCATCGGCGTAGTCGGTCCGCCGACAAGTTCGTCGGCGTTCGTGCTCTCGACCATCCCCACCGAACCCGTCCACCCTCCGCAGTCCTGCATGCTTTGGCATTCGCGCGCTCGGCCCCGCCCCCGACAGCAGGATCCTCGGCCATCAAGTCCACGACGAATACGCCGACGAAGTTCCGCGCGGCAGTCCTACCGGTGGATGCCGTAGCGGGCAAGCGTCGCCTCCGCTCCGGGAAGTCGAGCTGCCATGGCGTCGATGAGCGACGCGTTCGTGGCGATGCGATTGGCATTGATCGCCACATACGCAGCGAGGGCACAGTCGACCTCGACGGGGGGACCCAAAGCGGCAAGCGCCTGGGTTCCCTGGACGTACACACCCGAGTAGTACGAGCCTGACCGAGTGTCATAGTACGAGGTCGGCGCACCGGCATGACCGCGAGCTTCTGACGGAATCGACCGGGCCACGAAGCTGGCGAGCGTCCCTTCATAGCCAGCCTCTGCCCAGGTGGCGAGGCCCTCGTCGAGCCACGGATCGCGGGCCTGATCGTTGCCAACGAGTGCGTAGAACCACTGGTGGCCGATCTCATGGCTGGTCGACCGGCCGATCGCGTTGGGGCCAGCGAAGACGAAACCCGGGTACTCGATGCCCCCCGGCAAGCCTGCCGTGATCGCCAGGGTGTAGCCCCCGAAGGCGTACGGGCCGAAGCGCGCCGACATCTGCTGCAAGGACCGGACGGCCTTGTCTGCGTACGCGTCGGGCCGCTCGCTGACCCCGGCGTCAACCCCGACGACGACGGGGACCGGCGCGCCTCTCCCCGCCACGACCGCACTGCGCCGGGCGAACCTGAAGGTGCCCGCCGCGACGGCGATGTCTCGAACGGCGTCGAACGTCGCGTGGGTGGGGTCAGCAGGGTCGATGACGCCGCCGCTGAGCACGTCGAGGCGGTGGCGGTCCGCGCCTCCCACGGCACTGGCGTGCAGGTCCCACGATGCGGTCGGGCTGGTCGACGCCTCGCCGTGCACCAGGGTCGGGGCCTCAGTCGCCCAACCACGGCCGGGTTCCCATGGCAACAAGGGCGCGAAGCTCCCGAGCCGCACCGCGCCGCCGGCAGTGGCCCAACGCTCGGTTGTTGCACCCGGAATCGTGATCTTCCATGCGGCGAGCGAGATGCGGACGGTGCGGTGGGCGTCGAGCGCCCGGCGCACCA
>JAYUDU010000281.1:0-1790 GCA_043739605.1 Acidimicrobiales bacterium
GGGGACCCGATCCTGTGGGTGTCGATCCCCTCGACCGCACCGAGCAGTCGTTTCGCAGCGGCATCGATCTGGGCTGCGCCGAGCTTGACCTCGGACGCACCCCACCGGCCGTCGGCGCACTCGACGATGGCGTCGATCTCGGCTCCGTAGCTGTCGCGGTAGTGAAACACCTCACCATCGAGTGGCTGTGCGAGCACGCGGAGATCGCGCACCACCAACGACTCGAACAGGAGCCCAAGGGTAATGAGGTCGGTGCGGAGTCGTTGCGCACCAGTGCCGAGCGCAGCGACGGCGAGCGCGGCGACGGCGAGCGAGGGGTCGACGAAGTGTCGCTTCGGCGACGTTCGCAGGACGGCCTTGGATCGCAGCTGGGGCGCCCACGCGGGCTGGTCCTCGAGAACGTGCAGCCGAGTGAGCGCGTCGCGGTACCAGCCGGTCGACCTCGGCGCACGTCGAAGCACGCCTCCCCGATGGGGCTCCGGACGAAGGGATCGGCCGGTTCGCCGCTCGCGCCGCGCGTGAGGGCAAACCGCCGACGCTCGATGTGCTGCAGCTGCTTCACGCCATCAAGACCGAGAGGCGCCTCACGATCGCTGAGATCGCCGACGTGCTCCAGGTCGGTGCCGCCGAGGTAGGTCTGCTGGCTGCCGTACCGGTCCCTGTCGGTGAGTGTCAGCGCCGGGCTCAACCGTCCAGACGAGCGACGAGCGCGACCAACGGCGCGATCGCTTCGCCGTCCGCAACGTCCCCAGAGACGTGACCGCCTCGGCGCAGCTGTGCTGCGGTTGAGGACGCCGCATCGCCGAGCAGATCGCTAGCCAGCGCGCGCACGCACTGCGCCGCGAGTGCCCATGGAGCGCTTCGAAGCGCCAGCACCTCGGCCTCATCAGCGAGGACGACGGACGCCAGCCGGTAGAGGTCTCCGAGATCGGACGCCCGCTTCTGCGCTCTGCGCTGTCGACGGCCAAAGGCCAGCGCGTGCGCCTTGCAGACCACCAGGGCGCTCGCAGTCGCGACGCGGCAGGTGAGGGGTGATGGTGGCCCGGCGAGCACGATGGGCGTGCCGGTCTGCCATGCGAAGCGGTGAGCGCAGACGAACAGGCGGCTGCCCTCGTCGTCGGGGAGGTCGTCGATCGCCGCCGGGAGGGGCGCCGTGTCGATGATGTCGACCGTCGCGGTCCCGACGCGCAGCCGCTGGGGCGCATCCGCCGAGTCCGACGCGGCGCCCTCGTGCACGAGGGCGGCGACGAGAGCGTCACGGCCTTCGGGTGCGTCGAACACGAAGTCGAGGTCGTGCGTGGCCCGGTAGGCGTCCGTCACCCGCAGCATCACCGCAAGGCCACCGACGAGGACAGGGTCACGACCGCGGAGGACGTCGAGCGCCTGGCCGAGCCCCGCCGTGGTGGCTGCGTCGAACACCGATCCGGTCGTCACCGGCTGCTCCCGATCACCACGGCCGGTCCTCCACGTCCCACGACTCGACCACCTCGGCGCCGCGACCCGGGTCCAACGCCAACGTCAACGCGACCGTCACCGGATCGGCGACCGGGAAGCCCTCGACCATCACCGTGCTCACCGCGGGCACAGTCGGAGCGACCGCCAGGAGGGTCCGCGCTGCCAATAGTGGAGCGGTGCCATAGCGGGACGTCAGGGAGCGCAGGGTCCGTTGGTCGGTGACGAGCCCCTCGACCGGACCGCCGGCAGCAGCAGCGATCGGCGCGCCCAGCGCCGCAGCTCCCCCCGCACCCGTCACGATGAGACCGTCGGTACCCGGCTCTGGCAGGGCGGCG
>JAYUDU010000282.1:0-1785 GCA_043739605.1 Acidimicrobiales bacterium
CGACACTCCATGTTCTTGACGATGAAGGATCGCGCCGTTCGTGATCCCCTCACCCAGCTCCCCAACCGCGAGCTGCTCCGTGACCGCCTCGACCACGCGCTGGCGACGGCCGCGCGCACGGGCGCCGCCGTAGGCGTGCTCTTCGTCGACCTCGATCGGTTCAAGGCCGTCAACGACACCCACGGTCACGCTGCGGGCGACCGCGTGCTGCTCGCGGCGGCCGACGCGATCTTGAGCGAGCTACGTGATGGCGACACTCTCGCCCGCTACGCAGGTGACGAGTTCGTCGTGGTCGCTGAGGACCTACGCGATGTTGGCGAAGCGCGCGACCTCGGCGACCGCATCGTCGAGCGTCTCTCTCGGCCCATCGACCTTGGCACGGCCGTCGTCACAATCGGGGCGAGCGTCGGCGTGGTGTTGGCCGATGCCTCGAAGCGGGTAGCGGGCCGGGATCTGGTCCACCGCGCCGACGCCGCGATGTACGAGGCGAAGCGGCTTGGAGGATCCACCGTCGCGATCGCCTGCGAACCCGATGGCTGACCCGGTGGTCATCCTCCGGACGGCGGGGGCTCGGCGGGCGATCCGGATGGAGGCGGTCATCGAAGTCGTCCGGATGATCGCCCTCCTCGACGTCCCAAACGGACCGCCATGGATGCTCGGCATCGCCGACCGCCACGGCGACCTCGTGCCAGTCCTTGATCTGTCTCTCCACTCGGGCGGCGCGCCGACGACCATCGGCCTCCAGACCCGAATCGCCTTCTGCGAGGTCGACGGGCGCATCGTGGGTTTGGCGGCGGACGACGCGGAGGCGGTGCTCGAAGCAGAGATCGTCGATGCACCGGGCAGCCAGCCCATCGGTGTCGTGCGCATCGGTGATGACCGTGTCGTGCTCGTCGATCTGTGCGAGCTCGCGGTGATGTGACACCGTGACCGAACCCACCGATCCGACCGTCATCGGGCAGCTGTGTGCGCTGGCGGAACGGACGGGCGGACTCGTCCTGCCGCCATCGCGGTCGCACAGCGTCTCGCGGGCGCTCAACATGGCCTGTCGGCGGACGGGCATCCCTCCGGCCGGCCTCGCCGCACACCTGTCGGCCTCGACGACGGCCCCGGCAGAGCTCGCCGCGTTCCTCGCCGACCTGACCATCGGGGAGTCCTTCCTGTTCCGGACGAGCACCCAGATCACCGCGCTGACCGAACACCTCGCCGCCCGCGGCTGGCCGCCTCACCTCCGCGTGTGGAGCGCGGGGTGCTCGACTGGAGAGGAGGCCGTCTCGCTGGCCGCCGCGATCTCCGACGCAGCAACGCCGACAGCGGCGGCCACCTTTGAGATCTACGCCACCGACCTCAGCAACGCATCCCTCGACGTTGCGCGGGCTGGCAGCTACGGCCCGCGGTCGGTCAGAAGCGGTACGCCATTCCGACACGCCCGATGGTTCATCAAAGACGGTGAACACCTCCGGGTCCGCCCTGCGCTGCTCAAGCGCATCGCCTACGACCAGCTGAACCTTGCCGACCGAGTGGCACTGCACGGCGTCACCGGTCCATTCGACGCCGTTTTCTGCCGCAACGTTCTGATGTACCTGACCCCGCAGGTTGCCGCTGCCGCGGTCGATCGCTTCGCCGACGTCCTACGACCAGGCGGATGGCTCTTCGTCGCTCCCACAGAGCTGTCGCTGCTTGAGTTCGACCGATTCGACCTGACATCGACGAGCGGCGTGCTCGCGTACCGCGTCAGGGTGACGGCCTCGCGCGGCCCGGCGAACGTCGTCGGCCTTGTCGTGT
>JAYUDU010000283.1:0-1782 GCA_043739605.1 Acidimicrobiales bacterium
GAGGTCGACGGCGCGGACGCAGAACTCATCGCATCAGAGTCCGCTCGCATCGACAACGACTGGAGCTGGAAGCGCTACGCCAAGGGCTTGCAGCGCTACCTCGAGACGGTGCAACGGCTCCTCTGGCCGGAGCTCATCGTTCTCGGCGGTGGGGGTTCGAAGAAGCACGAGCGGTTCATTCCGCTGCTCGATCTGCCGTGCGAGGTGGTCCCCGCGACGATGGGGAACGAGGCCGGGATCGTTGGCGCGGCGTTGGCCGCCGGACCGCCGAAGCGGCGCGCCCGCACCGCCTGAGGGGGTCTGCGACCCTCCGCAGAGGCCCACTTGGCCTAGGGTCACGGCTCATGTTGGTGGTGTGTGCCCATTCGGGCGGCCCGGAAGGCGCCCGTTCTGGCGCCGCCCGCCGGTCGCGTCTCGCCACGTTTGGGGCCGCGGTGCTCCTGCTCACGACGGTCATCGGTGTGCCGGCGGCCTCCGCCGCCGACGACCTCTCCGGGCTGCGCGGAAAGAAGGCAGACGTCGAGGCGAAGAAGGCCAAGGCCGCCGCATCCGTCAACGCGTTGAAGGCTTCGAGTGCCGACGTGTCGCGTTCGATCGACGCCCTGCAATCGAACGTTGGCGCGCAGCGCAACGCTTTGCAGAGTGCGAGTGCGGCGTCGATCGCGGCGAGAGAGGCCGCTGATCAGGCAGCCGCAGAGGAGCAGCGCGCGTCGGTGGCGTTCGACGCCGCGAAGGCGTCCATCAAGGAGAGCGCCATCCGCGCCTACGCCTCCGGCGGCTCGCAGCACACCGCGGCGTTCGCAGCAGGAAAGGACCCTGCGGCCATCGCCCGTGCCCGCGCCTACACCCAGGTCGCCACCGGTCAACAGGCCGACGCCCTCGACCGCCTCTCCGCCGCATCCAAGGACCTCGGCCGCGCCCGCGCCGCCCAGGCCAAGGCGTCGAAGAACGCCGATGCCCGGTTGCTCGCCAGCCAGAAGCGCCTCGGCGACCTCAACGCGGCCTTGGCCACCCAGACCGGCTTCGAGAACTCGGTGCAGGCACGTCTCGACCAGCAGCTGTCTGAGGCTGCCGCGCTCGAGGGCACCGACAAGGACCTCGCAGCGCGCATCACCGCCGCAGAGAACGAAATCGCCAAGAAGCTCGCGTCGCGTCCCGCCCCGTCGGGTGGTGGCGGCGGCGGACCGATCTCGGTGGTTGGCGATGGTGAGATCGTCAGCGTGCGGGGCATTCAGGTCCATCGCAGCATCGCCAACAACGTCGCGGGCCTGCTGGCGGCAGCCGACGGCGCCGGTCTCAACATGAGCGGAGGCGGCTACCGGTCTGCGCAGGGCCAGATCGACACCCGCAAGCGCAACTGCGGCTCGTCCAACTACGACGTCTACCAGAAGCCAGCCTCGCAATGCAGCCCGCCAACGGCACGCCCTGGGTCGTCCATGCACGAGAAGGGGCTCGCCATCGACTTCACCTGCAACGGCCAGACGATCCCCAGTCACTCCAGCCCGTGTTTCGGATTCCTCTCGAAGAACGCCGGCCGATTCGGCCTCTACAACCTGCCCTCAGAGCCGTGGCATTGGAGCACAAACGGGAATTAGGTTACGTAGGTTGGTGGGGTTGGGTGGGTTTCGGTAGCGTAGGTCTCGCCGTGGGGTGGCGACCGTCCGCCTCGGCGTTCGAGGGGCACGATGGGCGAGGTCGATCTTGGTCTGCTGGACGAGATGGTGGCTGGCTTGCTGGCGGCGGCGGGCGAGGTGTCGAGCACGACCCGGGCGTCGTACGAGC
>JAYUDU010000284.1:0-4915 GCA_043739605.1 Acidimicrobiales bacterium
GGCGAGCGGCCATCGCTCGATGGGCGTTGGTATCGGGTCGTCGAGGCGGTGAACATGCCGGCGCCGCTCTCGAAGATCCCGATCATGATCGGTGGCGGCGGCGAGAAGAAGACGCTGCGCATGGTCGCGCAGTACGGCGACGAGTCGAACCTCATCTGCGCTCCGAGCGATGTTCAGCGCAAGCTCGACGCGCTGGCGGGACACTGCGAGGCACTTGGCCGCGATCGTCGCGAGATCACCGTCAGCGTGCAGACAAGCGCGTGTATCGCGCCGACGCACGACGAGGCGGTGGCGGAGGTCGACGCGTTCCTCGCCATGCTCGGCACCGACGTGTCATCGATGAGCGATGACGAGGCTGCGATGCGGCGTGCCCGCTTCATCTATGGGGACGCCGACGAGGTCGCCGAGGCGTTTGCGACGCGTTTGGTCGAAGGCGTCGACGGCTTCACCGTGAACGCGCCAGCGAACTGTCACATCCCCGGCCGCGTCGCGCTCCTCGGCGAGACACTGGCGAAGATCATCGGGGCCTGACACCCCGCGTGACGCGGTCCCGGCATGACGCCTGGTGGGACCAGGTCAGCGCCAAGCGCGGGGTGATCCGGGCGGCGTTCGGACCACCGCGGTGACGGGTTGACGTCGGGCCGCGTCGTTGCTTCCCATCCCCTCAGCCTTCGTTGGCGGGCGCAGCGGTTCGGCGCCGCACCGCCCAGGTCGCTGCGGCCGCAACCGCGAGCGCGCCGATCGCCAACCCTGGCACGGACGGCGCCTCCGACACGACAGGAGTCGCGGTGTCGTCGGGGGCGGGGGCCGCGATTCGTGACCCTGACGTGGCGCTGGGCAGCGCCACCCGCGTGATGTGGTCGGACCCGAGCGCGACCGTGTGCTGTGCGCCGAGGAGGTCGTCGGTCGACGGGGAGAGGATGGGCTGCCACCAGTGCTCGAGGGTGGCGCGGGTGGCGGTGAGGTGCACGATGCCGTAGCCGTGGCTGCGCCATTCGATGTATCGGAGCGTCTCGTTGGCCGCCATCAGGGCTTCCTCGACCCCGACAGCTGTGACCTGCGCTGCCGCCAGGTGCGGCGCGAAGCCCGCGCGATCACCTTTGGGAGGGTGGCCAGTCGCCTGCCGGTAGGTGGTGCCAGCCAGGGTCTCGTCGGCGCCGCCGCGGCCAACGCTGGACATCTGAAACTCGACGCCCACGCTGCCAAGCGTCCCGCCCCCCGTCGCTGGTTCGTAGGCGGGCAGGGTCGGGTCCTCGCAGAGGTCGGACGCGAAGTTGCCGTGGGCGTCACCGGTGAGGACGATGTTGTTGCGCACTCCGGCGGCTCGCAGACCAGAGAGCACCCGGGAGCGCTCGACATCGAAGGTGTCCCATGCGCCATAGAACTGCACGCCGCCGGCCGTCGGGTTGCCGGGAAACGCCGAAGCACCCACCGCGTTGACAGCCTTGATCTGCGCCATCGGGAAGCCGTTGATGACGAGACGCCAGCGAACGCCGCCGGCCTTCGATGCCGCCATGCGGTTCAGGAACCACTGCCTTTGACCCGGTCCGAGAAGCGAGTCGCCGACTCGCTTCGAACGGACGTCGATCACCACGATGTCGGCCATCGGGCCGGCGGGAAGGCTGCGGTGGACGTATGTTGGGTCCTCCGGCGTCACCGCGACATTTGGGCCGTCCGGTGCGGGAAACACCCCGGATCCATCGCCCTTGGGAGGACGGCATGGAACCCACTCCCAGAAGGTCGCCTGGGCTTCGGCTTGCGTGATGGCGGTGCCGGAGTCGATGTCGTGGTTGTCCCACAGGATCGAGATCGGGTGCTGTTGGTGCATCCGGAGGAAGTTGGGGTCTGAGTAGTACAGCGCGTAGCGACGCCGGCATTCGGCGACGGTGTTCCAGTCGCGAAAGTCGAGGTTGGTCACCTCGTTCATCGGGCCTCTAGAGCGCACCCATTCGTCCTCGTCGACGGAGTCGTAGACGTGGTCACCGCAGTGCAGGACGCCGTCGATATCGTTGCGGTCGGCGATGCGGCCGAACGCGTTGAAGTGCGCAGAGAAGTAGGACGCGCAGGCCACGACGGCATAGCGCAGCTCGGTCACGTCGGCGGCGGGCGCCGTGCGGGTGCGGCCGACAATGGACGAGGCGCCGAGGGCGTGGAACCGGTAGTAGTAGGTCATTCCCGGCTGGGGGAGCGGCGCATCGACCTTCACGGTCCAGTCCCGTCCGGAGTCGGTGGGCACGGTGCCCCCGCCGATCACGGTGGTCATGCCCGGGTCCGTGGCCGCCTCCCATCGGACGTCGATCGTCCCGGCCCGGGTGGGGTCGACGAGCGTGAGTCGGGTCCACAGGATCACCCGATCGGCGAGCGGGTCCCCACTCGCCACGCCATGGGCGAACGGCGGGGCGAGCGCCACCGGGTAGTCGTACGGAAGCCCGAAGTCCGCTGCGCTTGCCGCTCGGGTCCCGAGCGTGAGTGCGAGCGGTGCCCCAGCCGCAGCCGCCACGAAGGTCCGGCGTGTGATTCCCATGGCCCCAGTGTGGCCGATCCGCGTCGATGGGGCTCGGGCGGCGGCTGCTCCGGATCTGTCTGTCGGTGTGGTCGGCTGTGGGGCACGATGGGGGCATGAGCCTGACTGCACAGATCCGGGTGGACCTCACCGCGTCGATGAAGGCGCGCGACACCCTCACCACCGACACCCTCCGCCTGGCGCTGGGAGCGATCATGGAGGCGTCGGTCGCAGGCAAGGTGGCCGTTGAGCTGAGCGACGAAGAGATCCTCAAGGTGTTGGCAAACGAGGCCAAGAAGCGAACCGAGGCGGCCGAGGCCAACACGATCGCAGGCCGTCCCGAGCAGGTCGAGCGCGAGCTCGCCGAACGGCGCGTCCTTGAGGCCTACCTCCCTGCGAAGCTTGACGACGCCGAGCTCAGCGCCCTCATCGATCGCGTACTGGGCGCCGCCGGCCTCAGCACAGCAAAGGATCTCGGGCAGGCGATGAAACTCGTCCAAGCCGAGGTCGCCGGTCGTGCCGAGGGCCGCGTCGTCGCCAGTCTTGTCAAGACGCGTCTCGCCTGACGGCGCCAAGGCGGCCCCAGAGCCTTCATCGCTGCCGCTGGCCAATGCTCGTCTGTCGCCGGTGAGGGCTCACGCGTGTGCCGGACAAGGCTGGCTAGTCAGACGCCCATGCCCCGACGGAGCCGAGTTCTTCTGCGACACGGACGTGCTCCGCGGTCTGCATCGAGGTGGCGAACGCGCAGGAGATGTCCACGCCGCCCCACGCTACCGAGTTTGTGATCCACTCGATGCTGCGCTCTCCTGGAGCTGCGCCAGCAAGGCGCTGCGATTCGGTCCTTCACGGCGTTGGATCGGGTACTTCTCGGGCTCTGCCATCACCTCCATCATCCGAGCCATCAGCTCGGCATCGCCCATCAGCTCCGCCGGCGTCTGCAGCAGGTTCATGAACCGTGCGATGCCACGGCCGATGACCGGGTCGGTCGCCGCAGCAGCGAACACCGCTGCCATCGCCTTCCCCGGGCCTTCACTGCTACCGCCCCCCAGCGCGCTCGCGCCACTTGGGTCCGAGCCCATCGCGTCCATCTGGACCGAGGAATCGAACCACGGCTGCACCTCGCGCTTGCTGGCACCTTCGTACTCGGTCGCTTGGGCGGCCGCGTCGCCGGGATGCGCAGAGACCGCGTCAAGCAGCAGGCAGGCCTGCACTGCAGCCAGTGCCGAGCCTCGGCCGTACAGCGGATTTGTGGTCGTGTGCGCATCACCGATGGCGTGGAACCCCACGACGAGCGGCACCCCTTCCCGGTTGGTGAAGCGGCGCAGTCGGTTCAAGAGCCCGCCCATCGGACGAACGATGCTGACTGGCTCAAGCGTGGGAGCATCCTCATTGAAGAACAGATCGGGACCGGGGAGGAGGTGGCAGGCGAGGTCGAAGCGATGCGGGTCGAGCAGCGCCTTGCGCAGCTCCGCGTCATCGGAGCGGATGGCCAAGGTGACCGAGAGTGTGTCGCCGTCGCCGGGGATCGCGAGGAACTTCACGAAGCCGAGGTCGCCCCCGAGCTTGGGGTCTGGAGGCAGGTCCGCGGCCGGCCGGTGGTACCAGCGAGTCAGGTACATCAGCCCGCTCTCGACGATCGTCTCGTGCACCTCGACCCCGAGCGGTGCCAGCCACGCCGGCACGTCACCTCGCCGGCCGGTGGCGGCGATGACGATGTCGGCGGCGATGGTGCGGCCATCGTCGAGCACCGCGCCCGAGACGATGGGCCGGCCGGCGGCATCGCTCGCCGCGCTGAGGAGGCCGTGCACGCCGACCCCAGTCTCGACGGCGACGTGCGGCTGGGCGCCGACCGCCTTGCGCAGCACCCACTCCAGCGTCGACCGCCGGATGATGATGACCTTGAGGTCCTCGTCGCCCGGACGCGGGTCGCCGAGGTTGGCCGTCATCGGCATCGTCACGCCGCCCTCGGCCAGCAGCGCGTCGAGCACATCGGGGAAGCGGTCGCGCAGTGTGACCTGCAGCCGAGCGAGGAATCCGTGCGTGTGGTGGATCTGTGGCGCGCCCCTGCGCTCGGTGGCGAACGCCTCCTCGGGGGACGCGAGAGGTTCGATGACGTCACGCTCGAGGAGCGTCACCTCGTGGCCCGCGCGCCCGAAGGCCAGCGCGGCGATGAGCCCGCCGACACCTCCTCCGCAGATCAGCACCCGTTCGCTCATGTCATCCTCCAGTGGAAACGCCTGTTGCCAAGGACTCTAGAGGTATGGTTACGGCTGTTGCCAACTTCCTCACCAAACCCAGCGCCACCGACTCGCACGCCGACGCGCTGGGTCGGCCTTCCTGCGGAGGAGCGCCAAGCCGAACGTCGCTCCATGCTGGTCGACGCGGCCCTTGAGCTCCTCGGCACCGAAGGGG
>JAYUDU010000285.1:0-12035 GCA_043739605.1 Acidimicrobiales bacterium
ATGTCACGTTGATGATGACACCGGGGTTCGCGGCGGCGAGCCAGCGGCTGGCGACGGTGCGGCTCACCACGAACGTCCCGGTGAGGTTGACCTCCACCACGGCCCTCCAGTCCGCAAGATCCAGGTCTGCGAGGCGCCCGAACCGAACGATCCCTGCGTTGTTCACCACGACATCAGGCACGCCGAACAGCTCGAGCGCGGCCTCCACCGCCGCCGGGTCGCTCACCGATGCGGCCAGGCCGACGGCGTCGCCGGGAAGGGATGCGGCGACGCGACTGGCGGCGGCGCCGTCGACGTCGAGCACGCCAACGCGGTCGCCACCGGCGGCGAACCGGGCCGCCATGGCGGCGCCGAGCCCACCGGCGGCACCGGTGACGAGCACCTTGCGGCCGGTCATCCCCGCGCCTCGGACGCGGCGACGAGGTCGCGGGTCAACAGGGTGGACGACCAGTTCCCGATGCGCTCGCCGGGCAGCGGCCGCCGCTCGGGCCAGGGCCGGTCGAGGTCGACCCGCCGGCCGCGGCTGATGACCTCGATGAGGTGTCTGCGGTCGCCGAGCACGCCGACGTCGATGGTGGGGTCGGCATCGACGACCAGGAGGTCGGCGAGTGCGCCTTCCCGTACGACGCCGACCCGACCCATCGGTTCACGCATGGCGATGGCGCCGTTGGCAGTCGCGCAGCTGATCGCTTCGAGTGGCGTGAGGCCAACCTCGGAGACGAGCAGCTCCACCTCCCGCCCATGCCAATGTCCGTATGGGGTGAGCGAGAACCCGCTCTCCGAACCGCACAGGATGGCGACGCCTGCTTCGTGCGCTCGTCGGATCATCGTCGCGGTCTGCGCGATCTCGCCGCGGAACAGGTCGATCTGCGCGGTGGACGCGCCGACGAGGTGGCCGTGGTCGCACAGGTTGGCGAGGAAGGTGAAGGTCGGGCACAGCGCGGTGCCTGCGGCCACGACGGCTTCAAGGGCAGCATCATCCATGAACGACGCGTGCAGCACGAGGTCGACGCCGGCGCGGGCGGCTTGGCTGGTTGAGCCCGCAGTCCGGCAGTGGGCGACCACCGGCGTGTCGAGGGCGTGGGCGGTCTCGACGACCACCCGCAGCTCATCGTCGTTCCACACCGACCGTTCGCCCGCACGGCCGGGCAGCAGTCCGGTGACGTGGATCTTGATCCAGTCGGCGCCGTGCTTGATCTGCTCACGGGTCGTCCGGATCATCTCGTCGCGGCTCCCCACGACCTGGGCGTACCCGAGCGCGCCGCGGTCGGGGATGAGTCGTCCTGCGGTGCCTCCGGCGGTCGTGAGCAGCGCGTTCATGCCCGATCGCATGCGGGGGCCTTCCACGAGGCCGGAATCGATCGCGTCGCGCAGGGCGGGGCCGAGGTCGAAGATGCAGTCGGGGTCGAGGAAGCTGGTGACGCCGGCGCGCAGCAGCTTGGCGACGTTGTGCGCAGCCAGGAACGCCGAGGTGCTCTGGGGGCGATGGAAGAACAGCTCGTCGTTGGACGAGGGCTCACCGAACGTGCTGTGGCAGTGGGCGTCGATCAGGCCGGGCAGGATCCACCGGCCGCGGCAGTCGACCAGCTCCGTCCGCTCGTCGTTTGCGTCGAAGGAGCCGGCCGCGCCCGCGGCTGCGACCGTGACGATCTCGTCGCCCTCGATCACCACGGTCGTGTCCGGCTGCGCGCCAGCGCCGGTGCCGTCGATCAGCGTGGCGCCGGCGAGAACGAGCCGCTGCGTCGTTGCGGGCATCGGGCTCCTCGTGGTTGCTGCCGACCCTCGGCGGCTTCCAGCGCGAGGCTAGCCGAACCAGTAAACGCTGTTCACTGAACGCCGCGTTGGCCGCCCGGAGCTGGTGCCCACCCCCGCAGGAGCCGATCCGTGACCTCGGAGGTGAGCTGTTCCTCAAAGGCGGCGGGCAGGCCGAGGCCGAGCTGGAGCGCAGTGGCGACCCCGTGGCTGGCGGCCCAAAGCGCAAGCGCGACGAGGAGGGGGTCGTCGCTGACGATGTCCCCGGCCGCGATGGCGTCCTCGACGGCGGCGAGGGCGACCGCGAACACACTGGTGGCCGCCGGCAGCACCGCTCCCTCCGGGACGTCGGACGGACCGAGATCAGGGGGGAACAAGAACATGACGTCGAACAGCTCTGGGTTCTCGCGAGCGTGGTCGATGTAGGCCCGGCAGTGAGCGCGGATGCGCTCGAGGGCGGTCGTTGCGACTACCGCCGTGAAGCGGTTCCGCAGCTGCTCGAACTCAAGTTCTGCGACCGCGCGCAGTAGCTCGCGCTTGTCGCTCACATGCGCGTACAGGGCCGGCGCGGTGACGCCGAGCTGCGTCGCGAGGCGGCGAAGCGAAAGGGACGCGAGACCATCGGCACGGATCATTTCGCGGGCAGCGGCCACGATGGCCACGCGGCGTAGGGGCGCGCGCTCCGCCTGGTCGACGCTCATTGCGGTGCATGATGGCAGCCCCGGGGCACCGGGTCGTTCGTTCGCTCTCGCCGCTCGTTCAGTTGATCAGCGGGTCGCGGGGGAGGCCGAGGATGCGCTCGCCGATCTGGTTGCGCTTGATCTCTGAGGTGCCGCCTGCGATGGACATGCCGCGGTGGGTGAGGGCGAGCATGCCCGCCATCGCGCCTTCGCCCTCGAGGAACGCGGCCTCGGGACCGGCGACCTCGGTGAGGATGCCCGCCGCCTCGTGGCCGACCTCGGACAGCACCAGCTTGGTGATGGCACCCTCGGGGCCGGGGCCGCCGGCGTTGACCGCGCGCACGATGGTGCGGAGGTTCAGCATGCCCATCGACTGGTAGTTGGCGATGTAGCGACCGATGCGGGCCGCCCCACCGTTCAGGCGCGCCGGGTGGGCGTCGTAGGCGTTGATCAGCACCGTCGGCGGCAGCGACATGCCGCCATCGCCGGAGCCGATGCTGACGCTCTCGTTGCCGAGGGTGGCGCGGGCGACGGTCCAGCCGCTGTCGACGGAGCCGATGACGTCGTCGTCTGGGACGAACACGTCGTTGAAGAAGACCTCGTTGAACTCGGAGTTGCCGGTCGGCATCTTGAGGCGACGAACCTCGACGCCCTCGGCCTTCATGTCGATGACCATCGTGGTGATGCCGCTGTGCTTGGGCACGTCGGGGTTGGTGCGCACGGTGGCGAAGCCCATGCCGGCGACGTGGGCGCCGCTGGTCCAGACCTTCTGGCCGTTGACGAGCCAGCCGCCGTCGACGCGGGTGGCCTTGGTCTTGATGCCGGCGGCGTCGGAGCCCGCGTCGGGCTCGGAGAACAGCTGGCACCAGATCACGTCGTGGCGCAGTGCGGGCAGGACCCAGCGCGAGACCTGCTCGGCGGTGCCGTACTGGATGAGCGTGAGGATGACCCAGCCGGTGATGCCGTAGCCGGGGCGCTTGACGCCGGCCTTGGCGAACTCCTCCTCGATGACGAGCTGCTCGATGGCGCCGGCGGCGCGGCCGTACGGGAGCGGCCAGTGTGGCATCACGTAGCCGGTCTCGATCATCGAGGCCTTCTTCTCGTCGTCGGTCTTGCCAACGACGCTCTGCGCGTAGGCGGCGGCCTCGGTCCGCATCGCCTCGGCTTCGGGCGGCAGCTCGATCGTCTTCTCGCGCTTGGCGCCGGCGCGGACGAGGTCGACGGCGTCGCGGCTGGCGCCCTCGACGTCCATCAGCGCGTACATCGAGGTGGCGCGGCGCAGGTAGAGGTGGCAGTCGTGCTCCCACGTGAAGCCGATGCCGCCGTGCACCTGGGTGTTCAGCTGGGCGTTCCACTCGGCGGCCTTGAAGGCGAGGGTGCCGACGATGGCGGCGGTGAGGCTGAAGGTGTCGCCGCCGTCGACCGACGCACGAGCCGCGTCCCACACTGCAGCGGTGGACAGCTCGTGGGAGACGGCCATGTTGGCGCAGTGGTGCTTGACGCTCTGGTACATCGCGATCGGGCGGCCGAACTGCAGGCGGGCCTTCGCGTAGTCGGCGGCCATCAGCGTGGTGGCGCCGGTGATGCCGACGGCCTCAGCTCCGAACAGCACGCGGCTGAGGTCGGTGAGGCTGCGGGCCGCGCCCGGCAGGAGGTCGGCGGCGGCGCCGTCGAAGGTGACGCGCACGGCGCGGCGGCTGGGGTCGAGGCTCTGCGGCGAGGTGATGATGACGCCGGCGCCCTTGGCCTCGATGGCCACGACGTCGTCGCCGACCGGCACGAGGATGACGTCGGCCAACCCGCCACCGATGACCACGGCGGAACCATGCAGCTTGCCGTCGCGCAGCTCGGCATCAGCGCTGAGTGCGGCGGCGCCGATCATGGTGCCGGCGGCGAGGCCAGGCAGGAAGCCGGCCTGCAGCGCGGCGGGCGCGGAGGCGGCGATGACGGCTGCTGCGAGCGCGCTCGGCACGAACGGCCCGGGCGCGAGGACGCGGCCCAGCTCCTCGATCACGACGATCAGCTCGGACAGGCCGTAGCCGGAGCCGCCGTGCTCCTCAGGGATGTGGAGGCCGAGCCAGCCGAGCTCGCAGAGGTCGGTCCAGAACGCCGGGAGGGTCTCAGCAGCGCCGTCGAGCAGCGCCCGAGCGGCGCCGAGCGCCTCGTGCTTCGCCAGGAAGTCTGCGGCGGTCTCGCCGAGTGAGCGGTGGTCGTCGGTGATCGCGATGGGCATCGCAGGCGAGCGTAACTGACACCTCTGTCAGTCGCACAGGCGCGGGTCTCGACTCAGGCGAGGACGAAACCGCGGTAGCCGTCGGCGGCCACGCCGGCGCACTGCGCGGCATAGGGCGCGAACCCGAACAGGGGCATGAAGACGCGGGGCTTTCCGGGCACGTTGGCGCCGAGGTACCACGAGTTGCAGGTGACGAACAGGGTCATCGCAGCGATGGAGTTGACGTAGCGCACCCAGTCCTCGGCGGCCGGCTTGGCGGCTTCGATCGTGCCGTGCTTGCTCGCTTCGAGGTCGGCGATGCAGTCGCTGATCCACTCGACGTGCTGCTCGATCGACGTGACCATGTTGGTCAGCACGGAGGGGCTGCCCGGCCCGGCGATGATGAACATGTTGGGGAACCCGGGCACACCGAGGCCGAGGTAGGTCTCGGGTCCGGCGGCCCAGGCGTCGGCGAGGCGCAGGCCGCCGCGACCGCAGATGTCCATGCGGAGGAGGGACCCCGTCATGGCGTCGAAGCCGGTCGCGTACACCAGCACGTCGGCATCGAACGCCTCGGCGGTGGTGCGCACGCCGCCGGGGGTGATCTCCTCGATGGGGGTCGACTCCAGGTCGACGAGCCGCACGTTCGGTCGGTTGAACGTCTCCCAGTAGCCGGTGTCGACGCAGAGGCGCTTGCACCCGAAGGCCGTCTTCGGGCTGAGGAGCTGGGCGGTGTCGGGGTCGGTGACGACGTCTCGGATCTTGCCGCGGACGTAGTCGGCGGCGATGTCGTTCGCCGCGGGGTTGAACGTGATGTCGTTGAACGCACCGATCATGCTGAAGCCGCCGAGAGCCCACGCGTCATCCAGCGCCCCGCGCTGCTGCTGCGGGTCGAGGTCGAGGGCGCCATGCTCGGTCGGTGTGCCCCAGCCGCCGAACCCACCGGTCGACGCCCGGTTGGCGGCGCGCAGGTCGCGGTAGCGCGCCTTGGTGTCGGCGACGACTGCCGGGTCGAGCAACTCGTTGTGAGCGGGCACCGAGTAGTTCGGGGTGCGCTGGAACACCGTCAGCGACGCGGCCTGCTCGGCGATGAGCGGGATGGACTGGATGCCAGACGACCCGGTGCCGATGACCGCCACCCGCGTGCCGGCCAGGTCGACGCCTTCATGCGGCCACTGGCCGGTGTGCAACACCGTTCCGGCGAAAGATTCCTGCCCCGCGATGACCGGGGTGTTGGCGGCCGACAAGCAGCCGGTGGCCATCACCACGAAGCGGGCCGTGGTGGTGGTGCCGTCCGCCGCATCGATGGTCCACGCAGACGACTCGTCGTCGAACGTCACTCGCGTCACTGGCGTCGAGAAGCGGAAGTGCCGGCGGAGGTCGAAGCGGTCAGCGACGTGCTCGAGGTAGCGGAGGATCTCGGGCTGGGTGGCGTAGCGCTCGGTCCACTCCCACTCCTGCTCCAGGTCGGGTGAGAACGAGTACGAGTACTCAAGGCTTGGCACGTCGCACCGGGCGCCCGGGTAGCGGTTCCAGAACCACGTGCCGCCCACGCCAGATCCGACCTCGAAGCCCTGGATGGTTCGGCCTTCGCTCGCCAGCTTGTGGGCCATGTAGAGGCCGGCGAAGCCGGCACCGACCACGACGACGTCGACGTCGGTCACGCCTCCACCTGCGATGCGAGCACGTGGCTGGCCACAAGGTCAACCCACCGCGGCCACAGGGGCGGCGGGTAGTCGTGGCCCATGCCCTCGATGAGCTCGAACCGCGCGCCGGGGATGAGTGCTGCGGTGCGCTCGCCCCCGCTCGGCCCGATGAGCTTGTCCTCGCTGCCGTGCATCACGAGGGTCGGGAGGCGCGCCCCGCGCAGCCCGTCTGCTCGGCTGCCTGATGCGCCGACTGCGGCGATCTGTCGAGCGACACCGCCAGGGTGGTTGCACCGGTCGTAGGCGCGCTCGGCCAGGGCACTCCAGCGATCCTCGTCAGCGAACGCCGGGGTGGCCCACACCCGCATGCCTGCGACGGAAGCGGCGATGGCGGCGGCCCGATCGGTGGCCCGGGGGGCGAGGAGCATCTTCATGGCGGCCGGGTCCGGCGCCCCGTAGCCGGCCTCGCCCGTGGTCGACATCACCGAGGTCAGCGACACCAGCCGGTCGGCATGCTCGATGGCGAGCGTCTGGGCGATCATCCCGCCCATCGAGAGGCCCATCACGTGGGCCCTCGCGACGCCGGCGGCGTCGAGCACGGCGATCGCGTCGAGCGCCATGTCGCGCAGCAGGTACGGCGGCGACCCCGCGTCGACGAGCTTGGTCGAGAGGCCGACATCGCGATTGTCGAAGCGGATGACCCGGAGCCCCCGGGCGACGAACATCTCGCACCACTCGACCTCGTAGTTGACGCACTGGCTGCCGAGCCCATTGATCAGCAGAAGGGTCGGGTTCTCCTCGGGACCGAACGACTCCCAGAAGAGCTCGACATCACCGTTGCGCGCCAGGGCCATGGGTCGGACGATAGAGCGGTGGCGGGGTCCGGGTCGTAGGTTCGTCGGTCGCATGACCGAGCAGCGACTTCGCCCCCCGCCGCGAGCCGTCGTTCCACCCGCCGCGGTCGCGCCTCGGCGGAGGATGTTCGCCTCGTTGGAGGTGCCGAACTACCGGCGCCACTTCATCGGCACCCTCGTCTCTGCTTCTGGGACATGGATGCAGTCGACCGGCCAGACCTGGTTGCTGCTGCGCGTCCTCAACCAGCGCGGCACGGTGGTCGGGCTCATCGTGGCGATGCAGTTCTTGCCGATGCTGGTGGCCGGTCCCTACGGAGGGCTCATCGCCGACCGGTTCGACAAACGCCGCATCCTCCTCGTCACCCAGGTCCTCTACGCCCTCGTCACCGGTGGACTCGCGATCGTCACCCTCACCGGCCATGTGCACGTATGGGTGGTGTTCGTGACGGCCGCGCTTGGCGGGTCGGTCTCGGTCATCGACGTCCCGACCCGTCAATCGTTTGCCAGCGAACTCGTCGGCGCCGAACTGCTGCCCAACGCGGTTGGGCTGTCGAGCTCGGTCAACAACGCGGCGCGCGCCGTCGGCCCGGCCATCGCCGGCATCATCATCGCAACGACCCACAACCCGGGCTGGTGCTTCGGCTACAACTCGTTCACGTACCTCGTGGCGCTGGTGGCGATCTCGCGGATGGACGCGAACGGGCTCCAGAGGTCGAAGCCGGTGGTGCGGGCCAAGGGCCAGGTGCGCGCCGGGCTTGCATACGTCAGGGCCAACGCGGACCTGGGCGCGGCCATGGTCGTCATCGCGATCGTCGGCACCTGCTCACTGAACTTCCTCACGCTGATGCCGTTGCTGGCCAACAACACCTTTCGCGCCAGCGCGGCCACGTTCGGAGCCCTCAGCTCTGCGCTCGGCGTCGGTTCGCTGATGGGTGCGCTCGCGGTCGCCCGCCACGGCCGGTCGTCGATGCGGTTGGTGGTGGCAGCAGCCGCGGCGCTCGGTGTGATGATGCTGGCGGTCGCGGCGGCTCCGGTCATCTGGATCGCCCTGGTGGCGCTGGTGGTGTGCGGCTTCGCGATGACGGGCTTCTTGGCCTCGGCCAACACGTTCCTCCAACTGCGAGCCGCACCAGAGATGCGCGGCAGGGTGATGTCGCTGTACTCGCTCGTCATCATCGGCAGCAGCCCCATCGGCGGGCCGTTGCTCGCCCTGCTGTCGGAGAAGACCGACGCCCGCGTCGGCTTCGCGTTCGGCGGCAGCGTCGCCCTGCTCGTCGCGATCGTCACCGTGGCCCGCCGACCTGGCCTCATTCGCCCGACCACCTCCGTAGAGTCTTCGCGATGACCGCCGACGTCCGAACCTTCTGTCGGGTCTGCGAGCCTGCATGCGGCCTCGTCGCCGAGACCGACGGTGACCGCCTCATCGCTCTCAGACCAGATCGCGAGCACCCCGTCACCGCCGGCTACGCGTGCCACAAGGGCCTCGCGATGCTCGACATCCACCACGATCCCGACCGACTCGACCACCCGATGCATCGCTCGGCAACGGGGGAGTGGGAGGCCCAGACCTGGGACGAAGCGACCGCGAGCATCGCCGGCGCGCTGACTCGGATCATCGACGAGCACGGTCCGCGGTCGGTGGCGATCTACACCGGCAACCCGCTCGCCTTCAACACCCTCGCGTTCGACGGCATCGCCGCCCTCGCACGCGGCCTTGGCGTCACCCGCACCTTCTCGAGCGGCACCCAGGATTGCGCCAACAAGTTCGCCGCGAGCGAGGCGGTCTTCGGCAGCTCGACCATCCACCCAATCCCCGACCTCGAGCACACCGACCTGTGCCTGGTGATCGGCGGCAACCCGCGGGTCTCCCAAGGCAGTTTCTTCTCCATTCCGAACGTGGTGCGCGAGATGAAGCAGGCCTCGTCGAGGGGCGCGCGATTCGTGTTCGTCAACCCCCGCCGCATCGAGACGGCCGAGCGTGGCATCGGCGACACCATGCAGATCCGCCCCGACACCGACCTGTACTTCTTGGCCGCGCTGCTGCACGAGATCGATCGACGGGGTGGCTGGAGGAACGAGGTCCTGCGCACCCACGCAACGCACGTCGAACAGCTCCGGGCCTTCATCGAGCCCTACGACGCAGACACCACCGCGGCGGTCACCGGCATCGCCGCCGCAGCCCTGTCGGAGCTGGCCGACGCCTGGGTCGCGGCCAAGGCCGCCAGTGTGTACGCGTCGACCGGTGTGAACATGGGCCGCCAGGGCACCCTCGCCTACTGGCTCGTCCAGATGTTGTCGTTCACCACCGGCAACCTCGACCGCAGCGGCGGCAACCTCAAGTCGGATGGCTTCTACCCCAACGCCCGCGCCGGCGCAGCACCCGCCGCCAAGATGTACGCAGAGGTCGACGACTGGGGCGTGCTGCGACGCGGGTCGTTGCCGGGCAATCTCATGGCCGACGCGATCGTCGACGCCGCGCAACCGGTCCGGGCGATGATCGTCGTCGCCGGCAACCCGGTGCTCTCCATCGGCGGAGGCGACCGGCTCACCAAGGCACTCGAACAGCTCGACGTCCTCGTGTGCATCGACCTGTATCGCAACGCCACCGGTGAGCTGGCGACCCACCTGCTCCCGGCGGCGGACATGCTCGAGCGCGAGGACCTCAACGTCACCGGCGTCGGGCTCTCCCAGAAGCCGTTCGTGCAGTTCACCGCCGCGGTCGTCCCACCCGGTGCAGAACGCAAGACCGAGTGGTGGGCGTGTCAGCGCCTGTTGCAGGCGATGGGGAAGCCGTGCGCCCTCGACGACGAGAACATCGACCCGTGGTCGAAGTGGCAGCACATGGTCGAGCGGGGCACGGGCATCGACCTCGACGACCTCAAGCGCGACCCTCGTCCGGTGGCCCTGGCGGTCCCTGAGCCCGGACGGTTCTTCGACGCACAGATCCAGACCGACGACGGCAAGGTCGACTGCTGTCCTGCGACGTTCGCGGCGGCGCTGGCGCGGGCCGGCGTGCTGTTCGCAGAGATGGCTGCGGAGCCGCCAGGGTTGAAGCTGATCCACCGCCGCGACACCTGGATGATGAACTCGTGGTTCCACAACGTCGAGCGGATGCAGCGTGGTGGTCGCACCGACAACCCGCTGTTCATGCACCCCGACGATGCGGTTGCGCACGGGCTTGCAGATGGGGACCGCGCGAGGGTGTGGAACGGAAACGGCGAGGTCATCGCCTCCGTCGCCATCGACCCCGACCTGCGCGCCGGGGTGGTGGCGATGGTGCACGGGTGGGGCAACAAGGACACGACGGGCATGCGGAACGCGCAGGCCTCGCCCGGCGTCAACTGCAACGCGTTGCTGCCATCTGGCCCCGACAGCTTCGAGCGCCTGTCGAGCCAGGCGCACATGACAGGCATCCCCGTCGAGGTCGCCGCGCTGGGCTAACGGGTGGCTGACCTGTGCCGGCTACGAGGGCACCAGGTCCCCGAACTCGGGGCTGTGCCAGTCGACGGTCGGCGCTCCTGCTCTCACCCAGCGGCACACCGCGGTCGCTCCGGAGAGGGCGAGGTCGAGGGCCGTCGCTGCTACATCGGCCGGGTCGATGAGGGGGATCCCTGCCGCGACCGGGTCCATGCCACCGAGGGCGCCAACGGTCATCGGGGTGTCGACGATGCCCGGGCACACCGCGTTGATGGTGATGCCCGACGCCAGGAGTCCAGGCGCGACCGCCTGCACGAAGCCCGTGACGGCGTGCTTGCTCATCGTGTACAGCGCGTTACCGGGGAACGCGACGATGCCCGCGATCGACGCGGTGGCGACGATCGCACCTCCGCCGCGCGACTTCAGCGCGGGAACGACGGCTCTGGTCCCCAGCACCACCCCGGCGATGTTCGCTTCGACCACTGCGGCGTAGACGTCGAGCGGCAGCTCCTCGATGGGTCCGGAGAAGCCGTACACGCCGGCGTTCAGGTAGACGAGGTCGAGGCCGCCGAGCGCGGTTGCGGCGGCGACGGCGCGCTCCCACAGCTCTGCGCTGGCCACGTTCCCGGCGACGGAGACGCCGCCCACCTCGGTCGCGGTGGCGGCCGCCGCCGCTTCGTCGCGGTCGACTGCGACGACCTTCGCGCCCTCGGCCGCGAACAGCTGGCACGCAGTTCGACCGATGCCAGAACCGGCGCCCGTGACGAGCGCGATCTTCCCGTGGAGTCGCATGGCCGCGCACCCTATGTCCTCGCGGTGCCGGGCTTGCCTGGGGGCCCCGTGCTCCGACCGCGTGCACGACGTCCCCGGCGAGGCAATGCTTGGCCGATGATCGAGCCGACCACCGCCACGATCTCGGTCGACCGTTCGGTGCCAGTCGAGCGGGTCCAGTTGGATGAGACGTCGTGGGTGGACGTGGCCCGGGGGTGGCTGCGCGGTGCAGACCAGCTGCATGACGAGCTCCTCGAGGGCGTGGCATGGCAGGCCAGTCAGCTGTTTCGCTACGACCACTTCATCGAAGAGAAGCGCCTCGGCTCGTGGTGGGCGCGTGGTCGGCCGCTGCCGAACCCCGCGCTGGCCGAGATCACCCGGGCAATCCAGGTTCGTTACAAGGTGATGTTCGAGGGCTTCGGTCTCCTGCACTACCGCAATGGCACCGACGGGCAGGCGTTCCACCGCGACACCGACATGCGCTGGCTCGACGACACCGTGGTTGCGCTCCTCACCACTGGGGCCAAGCGGCCATGGCTGCTTCGACCCCGGTCGGCGCGCGGCACGCTCGCCGACAACAAGGGGGCCACCCACGATCTCTCGCCCGGTTCTGGCGATCTGATCGTCATGGGCGGGCGGTGCCAGGCCGACTGGGAGCACTCCGTCCCCTACCTTGCCCGGCAGCCGGTCGGTGTCCGCATCT
>JAYUDU010000286.1:0-1775 GCA_043739605.1 Acidimicrobiales bacterium
GGTCGGCCGCTCTCGTAGTCGAGACCCATCGAGGTTCGGTACGGAGGAAAGCCTTCGGTGCCGGCCACCATGCGGTCGACGAACGCCGGGGAGATGTCGCGACCCGCTGCCGCGGCCGCGGCGCGCACGTCGTGCATGGCGGCGATCACCAGCTCCCGGGAGACGGGGTCGGCGAGCAGCTCGCGCGGCTCGGCGCCGAGGATGACAGCCAGTGGGTTGAACGGCACGTTCCACACCAGCTTCTTCCAGCGGGCCAGCACGAGGTCCACCTCCGCGGTCGCGGGCACACCGGCTGCGCGCAGATCGTCAACGACGTCGAGCACGGGCTGCGGCGGCGCGGATGCCGGGTTGCCGCCGTGCGCCGCGACCGTCATAGAACCCCCGCAGACGTGCTCGACGACGCCGCCGCCGAGCCGGTTGACGCAGATGAAGCACAGCCCACCCAGCAGCGCGCGTCGGCCGACAGCACCGACAAGGTCGGCCTCCATGTCGAGCCCGTTCTGGAGGTTGACGACGATCGTCCTCGGCCCCATCGGTACGTGGTGGAGCAGCGCGGCGGCCGGGTTCGGATCCCCAGCCTTCACGCCGTTGAGGACGACATCGACTGGACCGCCGGCGCCATCGCCGAGGTCGGTTGGGTCGGTGACGATCAGCAGTGCGGCCGCCGCGATGCGGACATCACCGTCAGTCGAGGTGACGCTCAGCCCACCGGCACGCAACGCGGCGGCGTCGCTGCGGGCGAGGAACACGACGCGATGTCCGGCTGCTGCGAGACGTGCCCCGTAGTAGGACGAGATCGCGCCGGTGCCGAGAACTGCGTAGGAGCGCACGGCGCAAGCCTTGCAGCCCCCGACGCCATCCACGACCGGGTCATCGCAGGCGCACCTCTTCTGCGAGGCTCACCGTCGTGAGCAACGACGTGGATGTGATGGACGAGGGAGCCGGGCCGGACGAGGGGGTGGAGGTCGATGTCTCGGCGTGGGCGGCGAAGGCCGGTCCGCTGCTCGACGCGCTGGAGACGTGGCTGGACGCCCACGCGCAGCCGGCCGGGGCCGGCGAACCCGTCCCGCGGTCGGTCGTCGCCGCGTATCTCGGCGAAGCGATGCTGGCGGAGCGCTTCGACCTTGGACTGGCGCTGGATGTCTGGACCGGCACCGACATCGCCTGGGCCACCATGCCAGCCGACGGCGAGACCGGGCCGGCGGGCATCCCGCTCGGGCTGTGCGGCATCACCGCGGCGGTCCTCATCAGCGCGATGGACGACGCCGGACTGTTGGGGGAGCAGTCCGACCCTGTCGCGGTGCTGCTGGCGGACCTCCCACAGCTGGGCGAAGCCGTTCCGGGTGACGCGTCGGGTATGACGCTGGCAGAGGCGCTCGGCATGGTCGCCCACGACCCGAACGATGGGCGCGATCACACCGGCCACGATCACGGCGATCACGACCACGGCCACGAACCTGCCCACGGCGATGTTGCGGTGCTGGCGCCGCGGGCGGGTCCGAGCCTTGACGAGCGTCAATCGCTCGCGGCGATGACCCTGCCGTTGCGCGAGCTCGCCGCCTTCCTCGACTGGTTGGGGCAGGGCCGCCCCTGGCACCCGGTCGAGGGGTGTGGTCCCGCCGCTGCTGATTCGCTCGGCGCCGTCATCGCCGGCGTCGGTGCCGGTGGGCCCAACACCAGCGCGACGGTTGCGCCGCTCGGCGATTCGGACGATGAGTACGCGGCGATGGTCGAAGACCTAGACGAGATCGAGCGGATGTACGCGGCCCGTGACG
>JAYUDU010000287.1:0-4894 GCA_043739605.1 Acidimicrobiales bacterium
TTGTGCATGCACGCCGGCCGAACAGCAACCAGTTACAGGCGTCCGGCGTCGAAGGCGGCTTGCTCGGCGGCGTCCAGCTGGGCCTCGACGATGGCGACGCCGCCGTCCCAGAAGTGGTCGTCGGTGAGGTCGCAGCCGACCACCATGCCGAGGGCCTCGGGCGACTGGGAACCGCCGGCCGCCAGCATGTGCAGGTAGCGCGGCACGAAGTCCGAGCCCTGCGTCTCGTACTGCTTGTACACGCTGAGCGCCAGCAGCTGGCCATACGCGTACGCGTACACGTAGCCGGGCGAACCGATGAAGTGCGGGATGTAGCTCCACCACGTCTTGTAGCCCTCGGTGATCTCGACGGCATCGCCGAGCATCTCGCCCTGCGTTTCCGCCCACAGCTCGCCGAAGCGGTCGATCGACACCTCACCCTCCTCACGGCGAGCGGTGTGCACCGCCGCCTCGAAGCGGTTCATGGCGGTCTGTCGGAACACGGTGGCGATCGCGCCCTCGATGCTCTCGGCGAGCAAGGCCAGTCGCTCGGAGGGGTCGTCGGTGTGGTCGAGCAGGCGTCCAAACGTGACCGTCTCGCCGAAGACCGACGCCGTCTCCGCCAGCGTCAAGCCTGTCGACTGGCTGAACACCGTCTGGCCCTTGGCGAGGTAGGCGTGCAGGCCGTGGCCCAGCTCGTGGGCGAGGGTGAGCACATCGCGGCGGCGGGAGGTCCAGTTGAGGAACACATACGGGTGGTGCGACGGAACGGTGTAGCTGCAGAACGCCCCGTTGCGCTTGCCGGCGCGGGTACCGGCGTCGATCCAGCTCTCGTCGAAGAAGCGGCGAGCGATGGTGGCCATGTCCGGACTGAAGCTCTCGTACGCGTCGAGCACAAGCTCCTTGCCGGCGCTATAGCCGAACCTCGACTCCGACGAGATGACCGGCGCCATGCGGTCGAAGTCGCGGATCTTGTCGACGCCGAGGAGCTTCGCCTTCAACGTGTACCAGCGACGGGGGATGTCGTAGCGGCGCTGCACCGATGCGACGAGCGCGTCGACGCTGGGGTCGCTGGCCTCGTTGGCCAGGTTCATCGACGAGACCCACGTCGGGTAGCCACGCATCCGGTCGTCGGCGGCCTTGTCGGCAAGCAACGTGTTGAAGATGAACGCGCGGGTGCGGAGGCCGGGAGCGAGCGCCTCGGTCACGCACCGCGCCGCGTGTTCGCGGACCGCACCATCGGGCGACGCGATGCCCGACAGCCCGCCCTCGAGGGTGCTGACCGGACCATCGGGACCCTCGAGGCGGATCTCAAGCGTGGCCACCTGCTCGGAGAACAAGCGCGACCACGCGCTCTTACCGGTCACCGCCTTCTCCGACATGACCTTCTCCTCCGGCTCGGTGAGGAGGAACGGCGCGTAGCGGCGTTGGGATCGCAGCCAGTGCGCGTACGGCGCGAGCGTCGACTCGGCGAGGGTGGCCTCGACGGTGGCCTCATCGACCTTCGCCCACTCCAGGCGGAAGAACAGCAGAACGTTGGTGATGGCGGTGGCTCGCTCCTGCGCCGACTGCATCGCCCTGCCGCGCTCCGGATCGGTGACCGCGGTCGACAGCTGCAGCGAGCAGTAGCCGACCGCCCGGCTCAGCAGCTCGGTGATCTCTGCGAGCTCCGCGGCCAGCACCGCCAGTTCGGCTCCAGCCAGTGCCGCGACGCGACCCTTGTACGCACCGGCGAACACCTCTGCTCGACCAGCCGCCGCAGTCAGCGCGGCGTCGACGCCGCCGACAGGCTCGATCAGCGGCTCGAGGTCCCAGAAGACGTCGGCGCCGTCGTCGGCGGGCTCAGGCATGCGTGCGGGATCCTCCAGCAGGGTCATGCGAGGCGATCCTAGGCCATGACCCCGCAGTGCGAAACTAGATGGTTGCACGTAGACGTGCATAACGAGCCTTCACAGTACTTCTCGCTGCCTACGGCACAGGTGCGCTACGCTCTAGCTCATGCCTCCTCAGAGCATCTCCGTACCATTGGATCTCGTACAGCGGCTGCAACTTCCGGCCGTGTGCGTCGCGACCGGCGTGCCCACACGCGAGTGGATCCGCACGTGGGCTGCGCGCCGTCGGCCGCTGCTCGGGAGGCCTTCCCGGTATCGCCGCCAGTTCGGACGGGAGGTCGTGCTGCCCTTCACCTCAGCAGCGCAGCGCGAGATGCGCACCCGGTTCGCCGCTGTGTGCGTCATCACGAGCCTCGGCCCGTGCGCAGTGTCGCTCACCGCCCTGCCCGCAGTTGCAGCCGGGGGCCACCTGACACCACTGGCGAGCGCGATCGAGATGGCGATGGGCGTCGCGGTACTCGTCGCCGCGTACAAGGTGTACTCGGGGGGGCCTCGGGGACGCATCGTGTGTTGGGAGTCTCCCGACGGACGATGGATCACCTTCTACGATCCGCACCCCGCGTTCGCGGAGGCCGTGGAACAGATGCGCCTCGCGTCCTTGCAGCCAGCGGCGATGGCGAGCGTCGTGCGCGGTTGACCCGGAGGACGTCGGGCGACGACGGTGCTGGCGTGCTGGCGATCCTTGGCGGGCTCGGCGCGGCGTCGTGCTGGGCGGCCGGCACCCTGTGCACGTCGAGAGCGAGCAAGCACGTCACGTCTGGGGTGCTGCTGGCGTGGGTCGCGATGATCGGTCTCGTCGCCACGCTGCCCTTCCTCGTCCTCGGCCCGCCGCCGCCTCACGTCGACCGCACGACCATGGCATGGCTCCTCGCCTCCGGCCTCGGCAACATCGGTGGGCTGCTGTTCGTGTTCGGCGCACTGCGCATCGGTCAGGTCGGCGTGGTCGCCCCCATCGTCTCGACCGAGGGAGCGATCGCCGCACTCATCGCCGTCGCATCCGGCGAGCCGCTCGCCGCCGCATCGGCCGTCGCCTTGACGGTCATCGTCGCCGGCGTCGCCCTTGCCGGCCGGACGAGCTCTGCTGCTGCTGCGACGACCAGCATCCACACCCCCCGCCATACGGGTCGGGCAACCCTCCTGGCGCTCGGCGCCGCCGCGTGCTTCGGCCTCAGCATCTACTCGACAGGCCGAAACAGCGGGTCCCTGCCGGTGGCGTGGGCGATCCTTCCGCCGCGGGCTCTGGGGGTCGCACTCGTCGCCATCCCGCTCGCCTTGCGAGGCCGGCTGCGCATCCCACGGTCTATGGTGCCGCTTGCTGCGGCCGCCGGAATCCTTGAGGTGATCGGCTTCGGGTCGTTCACGCTCGGCGCCCGCCACGGCATCGCGGTCAGCGCCGTGCTGGCATCGCAGTTCGCTGCGATCACCGCCGTCGCCGCGTACTTCTTGTTCGGAGAGCGCCTCGAACGCCTTCAGATCGTCGGCGTCCTCACCGTCCTCGGCGGCGTCGCCTGCCTCGCAGCCCTCCAAGCTTGAGACGGCGTTCGTCCGCCGACCTGGGGCACGTTCGGGCGTCAGCACCCCGTCAGGCCACAGGACGACCGATCGTGACCCACGAGCGGTGGCGAGGAGCGGCCACCGAGTGCGCTGACAGCGCCGCGGCGGATTTCTCCTACCGGCGTAGTGGTAAATACCCCCGGGTGGGAAGTACGCTTGGCAGTCATGGCCGAGCCGACGTCGCCCCCCCTGTTTGAGGTCGACGACCTGCATGTAGAGGTCGAAGGCGTCGAGATCCTCAAGGGCCTCTCCCTTACGGTCAACGCCGGCGAGGTGCACGCCATCATGGGGCCCAACGGCTCTGGCAAGTCGACGCTCGCCACCACACTGCTCGGTAGCCCGGAGTACGAGGTCACGTCCGGGTCGGTGCGCTTCAAGGGTGAGGATGTCACCGCCTGGCCCCCCGACACCCGCTCCAAGGCCGGCATGTTCCTCGCGTTCCAGCACCCCGAGGAGATCCCCGGCGTGCCCGTGCGCCAGTTCCTGCGAGCGGCGATGTCGGCCCGCAAGGGCATCACCGACTACTCGGTGCTCGAAGCCCGCATGGAGATGATGGCCTGGCTCGACAAGCTCGGCATGGACCACTCGTTCATGGAGCGCCATCTCAACGAGGGCTTCTCCGGCGGCGAGCGCAAGCGCAACGAGGTGCTGCAGTTGGCGCTGCTCGAACCAGAGCTCGCCATCCTCGACGAGACCGACTCCGGCCTCGACATCGACGCCCTTCGTGCGGTTGGCGACGGCGTGCAGCTGGTCCGCCACGCGCGGCCACAGCTCGGCGTGGTGCTCATCACCCACTACGTGCGGATCCTCGATCACCTTCCGCCGGATCACGTCCACATCCTCGTTGACGGTCGCATCGTCGAGTCTGGCGGCATCGAGCTGGCGAGGCGCCTCGAGGACGAGGGCTACGAGGCCTGGCGATGACCGCGGTCCAGGTCTCGCCACCGTCCATGTGCGCGGCGCCGGCGCCGCTGGACGTCGCGGCCATCAAGGCCGATCACCCCATCCTCTCCGTGCCCCAACGCGACGGCAAGCGCCTCGTCTTCCTCGACTCGGCCGCCTCGTCACAGCGGCCCGTGCAGGTCACCGACGCCATGACGCGCTATTACGAGACCCACCATGCCAACGTGCACCGGGGTGCGTACCTGCTGGCAGAACAGGCGACCGGCGACTACGAGGGGGCTCGAGCCCGCGTCGCCCGCTTCATCGGCGCCCGCTCGGCCGAAGAGGTCATATTTACCAAGAACGCCACAGAGGCCATCAACCTCGTGGCGGGCTCTTGGGGTCGCGCCAACCTCGGGGCCGGCGACGTCGTCGTGCTGAGCGAGATGGAACACCACGCCAACATCGTGCCGTGGCAGATGCTGCAAGCCGAGAAGGGCTTTTCCATCCGGTTCATCGGTGTGACCGACGACGGCCTGCTCGACACCTCCAACCTCGATGCGCTGCTCGACGGCGCCAGGTTGCTG
>JAYUDU010000288.1:0-4893 GCA_043739605.1 Acidimicrobiales bacterium
TCGTGGAGACCCGGGGCGAGGTCGGGTAGCTCAGTTGGTAGAGCGCACGCCTGAAAAGCGTGAGGTCACCGGATCGACGCCGGTCCCGACCACCAGAAACATGCAGGTCAGGGGCACAGTCCCGTGATGGGCCGTGCGGCTGCGTCCGCGGGATGCACGCGGGATGGAGCCAAATCCGATCCTGCCGCCGCACCCTCTCCGTTCCCCAGAAACACCCTCTGACCAGGGGAAACGCTGGTGGTCGAGACCGGCGTCGATCCGGTGACCTCACGCTTTTCAGGCGTGCGCTCTACCAACTGAGCTACTCGACCGTGGCGGACCTGACGGGACTTGAACCCGCGACCTCCACCTTGACAGGGTGGCGAGCACTCCAACTGCTCCACAGGTCCACGATGTGCAACGGCGAACCGCAGCACCGACGACCGTAGCGCACCGCACGACGTCGCATCCACCCAGTTCTTGACGGTGAGGAGATGGGAGCAGCGCGGCCGACTCGCTGCGGGCATCTGACCGCAGATCGCGCCGGAATCCGGAACATTCCCCGACCAGAACGACGCACGGACGTTCTGGCAGACGATTGCAACGGTGGCGTCAACCCCAGGCGCCCACAAGGCGGGCCAGGCGACACGACACCGCGCCGCCGGGTGGGCGGTCGCGGAACGACCGGGCTCGGCCAAGCAGGTCGGTGCCGGAGACGGGCAGGCCGTGCCCGGGGAAGAGGTGTTCGACGGGCAGCGACCGCAACTGCCCTTCGGTGTGCGCAGAGGCGCCAGCGTCGGTGATCTCCGGGTTGAACCACGCCTGCCCGGCGTGCACCAGCACAGAGTCCCCTCCAAACAGCGTTGCCGTCGACGCGTCGTAGAAGCAGGTGGCGTCGCCGGTGTGTCCCGGAGCCGAGATGACGCGCCAGCTCGGGGCGCCGGGCACGGTGTCGCCGTCGGCGACGAAGCCCGCAGGCGGCGTCGGCATCGTCATGCCGGTTCGCTGGTGCCCCATCGTCTTTTGCAACGGCACCAGCTCTCTGAGCGCGGCGAACGAGAACGGCTGGCTCATCAGCACCGGCAGGATCTTTGCGATCTCACGCGGCCCGGGGGCGGCCGGAACGATGCTGCCGGCGAGGTACTGCTCGCAGATGGCGGGCAGGTGATAGCCGTCGGCGACGGCGCAGGCTTGTGGCACGCCGCCGACGTGATCGACGTGGCCGTGGGTGCAGATGACCGTTGCCCGTCCGGATGCGCCCAACTTGGTGCGCACCACCGCGGCGGCATCGGCGCCGTTGTTCGGCGTGCCCGGGTCGATGACCAGCGCCCGCCCCTGGCCCGCGTCGTGGACGACGTAGCAGTTGAACGCGGCCCGAGAGATGCGGGTCAGCGCGCCACCCAGATGTTCGACGACGACCGCTGCCATGCAATGCACGGTAGCGGCGGGGCGCCGCGCTACGAAGCGTCGAGGAGAGTCACGGCCAGACGCGCCGCGGCGGTCGCGTCGAGGGTGTCATCGATGCTGAGGTCGGCGTCGGTCGGCTCCTCGTACGGGTCGTCGATGCCGGTCATCCCCCGCAGCTCCCCGGCTCGGGCTTTGGCGTACAAGCCCTTGACGTCGCGCCTCTCGCACACCTCAAGCGACGTGGCAACGTGCACCAACGAAAACGCCAGGCCGGCGGCTTGGTGCACGGCCCGGGCGTGGGCGCGGCCCGCCGCGTAGGGAGAGATCACCGGCACGATGGCAACGAGACCGGCGTCGGCGAACAGGCGCGCTACTTCAGCGACACGCCGCACGTTCTCTTCGCGGCTGGCCCTGTCGAAGCCGAGATCGCCGTTGAGGCCGAAGCGCAGGTTGTCGCCGTCGAGCAGGTAGCAGGGACGGCCCGCTTCGAGCAGGAGCCGCTCGACCTCGACGGCCACCGTCGACTTACCCGACCCCGACAGTCCGGTCAGCCAGATCGTCGCCCCGCCGCGAGTCGCACTGCTCCCTCCAAGCGCGGCCAGCCGCGCCTCACGGCCGGCGCCACCATGCCAACGAATGTCGGGCGCTGCCACAGGTCGCTACAGCATCATGCCGGCGGCGACGGTCGCCCCCGACGCCTCATCGATGAGCAGGAACGAGCCGGTGATCCGGTTGCGTCGGTACTCGTCGATGAAGAGCGGGACGGTGGTGCGCAGCGTGACCCGGCCGATGTCGTTGAGGGCGAGCTCCGGTGCGGACTCGTCTCTGTGCAACGTCGTGGTGTCGAGGCGGTACTGCAGGTCGCGAACCACGGCACGCGCGCTGCGGGTGGTGTGCTTGATGGCGAACTTGGCCCCCTGGGTGAGCCTGCCCTTCTCGGCCAGCCAGCACACCATCGCCTCGACGTCTTGGGTGACGCGCGGCTGGTTGTGGGGCCGGCACAGCATGTCGCCGCGGCTGATGTCGAGGTCGTCCGCGAGCCGCAGCGCCACCGACATCGGCGGGTAGGCCTCGTCGAGGGGACCGTCGAACGTGTCGATCGATTCGATGGTGGTGGTGAGCCCCGACGGCAGGTGCATGACCTCGTCGCCGGGCTTCAGCACGCCGCCCGCGACCTGGCCCGCGTACGCCCGATAGTCGGGGTGAGCAGCGGACTGCGGACGCACCACGTACTGGACGGGGAAGCGCACATCGATGAGGTTGCGGTCGCTGGCGATGTGCACCTCCTCGAGGTGATGCAACAGCGAAGGGCCCTCGTACCACGGCATGTTCGTCGAGCGCGTCACGACGTTGTCGCCCTTCAACGCACTGACGGGAATGCTGGTGAGGTCGTGGATGTCGAGCTTGGCCGCGAAGTCGCGGAAGTCGTCGTGGACGGCGTCGAAGGCGTCCTGACTCCAATCGACGAGGTCCATCTTGTTGACGCACAGCACGAGGTGGGGCACCCGCAGCAACGACGCCAGGAAGGCGTGGCGGCGGGACTGCTCGACGACACCATGACGGGCATCGACCAGGATGAGAGCGACGTTGGCGGTGGATGCCCCGGTCACCATGTTGCGGGTGTACTGCACGTGGCCGGGCGTGTCGCCCAGGATGAAGGTGCGCTTTGGGGTGGCGAAGTAGCGGTAAGCGACATCGATGGTGATGCCCTGTTCGCGCTCTGCGCGCAGGCCATCGGTCAGCAATGCGAGGTTGGTGACCTCGTCGCCGCGCCGCCGGCTGACGGCCTCGACGGCCGCGAGCTGATCTTCGAATATCGACTTCGAGTCGTACAACAACCGCCCGATGAGGGTCGACTTGCCGTCGTCGACAGAGCCGGCTGTGGCCAGGCGAAGCAGCTCTGCCGGCATCAGAAGTAGCCCTCCTTCTTGCGGTCTTCCATGGCCGCTTCGGACGCTCTGTCGTCCGCTCGCGTCGCGCCGCGCTCGGTGATGCGGGTCGCTGCGATCTCCTCGATGATCTCCTCGTAGGTCGCGGCGCCAGAGTCGACAGCGCCGGTGCACGACACGTCGCCGACGGTGCGGTAGCGCACGGTCTGGGTGAACGCCTCCTCGTCGGTGAGCAGCGTGTTGGGCTGCTGCAACGAGAGCAGCATGCCGTCGCGCAGGAACACCTCGCGCTGGTGCGCGAAGTAGATGCTCGGGATCTCGATGTCGCTCGCCGCGAGGTACCGCCAGATGTCGAGCTCTGTCCAGTTGCTGATCGGGAACACCCGGATGTGCTCGCCCTGGCGGTGACGGCCGTTGTACAGGCTCCACAGCTCTGGGCGTTGCGCCTTCGGGTCCCACTGGCCGAACTCGTCTCGGAAGCTGAACACTCGCTCCTTGGAGCGGGCCTTCTCCTCGTCGCGGCGGGCGCCGCCGAACACCGCGTCGAAGCGATGCTCGTCGATGGTGCGGAGCAGCGTCGTGGTCTGCAAGCGGTTGCGACTGGCCTTGGGGCCCTCATCCTCTGTCACCCGGCCGGCGTCGATGTCGTCTTGTACCGAGCCGACGATCAGCTCGACGCCCAGCTCTGCGACCCGCCGGTCTCGGTAGTCGATGACCTCCGAGAAGTTGTGGCCGGTGTCGATGTGCACGACAGGAAACGGCACCCTGGCCGGAAAGAACGCCTTCTCGGCCAAGCGCAGCACCACGATCGAGTCCTTGCCACCGGAGAACAGCAGAGCCGGGCGCTCGAACTCGGCCGCGACTTCACGAATGATGTGGATCGATTCGGCCTCGAGCGCTTGCAGATGGGTGAGTTGGTAGCTGGTCGCCACGCCGTCGATGCTCCTCGTTCCGTGCACGCCGGGTCAAACCCGACTTCGTAAGTCAAGATTCCCGGCTCGGAGCCTCAGGTAACCTGTTGCCATGCGCGTAGGTGTCGTCGGAGCAACCGGTCTGGTCGGAGGTGTCATCCTCTCGACGCTCGAGGAGCGGGGCGTGCGCGTCGACGAGCTGCGGGTGTTTGCGTCTGCTCGCTCCGCCGGCAAGGCCGTGCCGTTCAAGGGGATCGAGGTCATCGTCGAAGACGCGGCCCGCGCCGACTTCTCCGGTCTTGACGTCGTCCTCATGTCCGCTGGGGCAGCCCAGTCGAGAGCACTCGCACCCCTCATTGCAGCCTCGGGCGCCATCGTCATCGACAACTCGTCCGCATGGCGCACGGACCCCCTGGTGCCCCTCGTCGTCGCAGAGGTCAACCCGGAGGCCCTCGACGACACCCCCCGGGGCATCGTCGCCAACCCCAACTGCACCACCATGGCCTTCATGCCCGTGGCCAAGCCGCTGCACGACGAAGCTGGCCTCGTTCGCATCATCGCCTCGACGTACCAGGCCGTCTCGGGTGGCGGAGTGGAAGGCGTCGCAGAGCTGGCAGAGCAGCTGAAGGCGTCGGGGGACAAGGCGCGCGAGCTCACCTGGTCCGGCGACGCCATCGACCTTGGCCCGCCGAGGAAGTTCGCCCAGC
>JAYUDU010000289.1:0-1760 GCA_043739605.1 Acidimicrobiales bacterium
CAACCGCCTCGGTCGCAAAGCTCATCGTTGGATTGGGCGTAGCTCGCGCCGTGCACACCGGTGCGCTCAGCTCCACAGCTCTGCCGGCGTCGACATGGCTCGAGGAGTGGAGAGGGACCGAGCGCGATGCGATAACGCTTGCCCACCTGATGCGCCACGAGTCGGGGCTCGAGGTGCGGTGGGACCCAGACGAGGACGGCGTCCGCACGAGACCGACGGAGACACAGATTGCCCTGGCGCTTCCACTCGTCCGACCGCCGGGCGACGGCGTGATGACCTACAACAACCACGGCGCGCAGCTCGTCGCAGAGATCCTGCGGCGCGCAACGGGCCTGGCGATCGATGCATGGCTGGACCGCGAGGTGTTCCACGTGCTCGGCATCGCTGCGTGGACGTGGCAGCGCGACGCGCACGGCGTCCCCTACGGCATGTCGGGTCTGAACATCGCCATTCGGGACCTTGCTCGTCTCGGCGAACTTCTCCTCGCCGACGGCGAGTGGGCCGGCCAGCGACTGCTCCCGGCCGGTTGGTTCGGCGTCGAGAGCACCGGCGCACCGTTCGGACTCCTCACCATGCAGCGCCCGTTCGGCTACATCGCCGCCGTCGACCTGAGCGGCTCCGACCTCCCGAGCGACCTTCGGGTACTCCTCGAGCCCCACGATGGCCGCAAGCTCCCGGTCGACGGACCTGGTGGGCTGTTCGCGATCGCTCGAGGTGACCTCGACCTCGAGAGCGGTCGGACGCGCTTCAGGGCGATGCTCGCGGCCGCGCCGTCGATCGAGCTCCGTCCGCTGCCGGCCGTCGTCTTCGGCCACAACGGCAGCGGCGGCCAGCACCTCTGGGTGATGCCAAGTGCCGGCGTGGTCGGCGTACAGATGCGGCGATGGGGTGGCTGGGATGACCAGGTCGACGGCGAGGACTTCCCAGACCTCCTCATCGAGGCCTTCGCCTGACGTACTGAAGTCAGCTCCCGACGCCGGCGACCAAGCGCGCCGCGGTCCCTCCGAGAATGGCGGCGATCTGGTCGTCGGGGAGGGGCATCGCTCGCACGCGGGCGATGCCGTATTCGACGGTGATGCCAACGTTCGGAGCGTCCGACCCGAACAGGAGCTTGTGCGCCACTGCTGACAGCCGACCGGAGGGGATCGCCACCGCGTCGGTGACGACGGGTGTGAGGTCGGCGTAGACGTTGGGGTGAGCCTCTACGAGGTCGAGCGCGGCCTCGATGGCGTGACAGCCACAATGGGCGATGACGATGCGGGCCTCGGGGAATCGCTCGGCCACGGTCCCGATCGGTGCGACCTCGCCAGACTCGGTGTGACCGGTGACCGAGTGACCCGCGTGGACGACGACCGGGAGGCGAACCGCACTGACATACGTCCAGACCGGGTCGAGCCGCGGGTCGTCGGGGCCGTAGTCGCCAACGCTGCAGTGCAGCTTGAGCATGCGCGAACCGAGGTCCTCGACAGCCCGACGCACGTCGTCCGCGGGCGCGGCATCGCCGGGGTGCGCGGTGCAGCCGTTGCGCACGACGACCGGGCCGGGCTGTGCCGCGATCTCCGCCATCGAGGCGTTGAGGCCGGCGGCGATCCCAGGCTTGTGCGCATACGGCAACGACCACAGCTCGTCGACGCCGGCCGCGGCGAGCCGCTCGCGCACGACGCCATGGTCGTTCGGGTACACGAGCAATGCACCGATGACCGACTCCATGAAGTCGCGGACCTTCTCTCCGATGCGGCCAGGGAGCAGGTGGACGTGAG
>JAYUDU010000290.1:0-4867 GCA_043739605.1 Acidimicrobiales bacterium
GTAGTCGGCCATCATCTTCACCGCCCGAGTGCCGGATTGGAAGACGTCGTAGAAATAGGGGGCGACGACGTCGTGGTAGGCGTCGGGCTGGTGGGCTCCACCGGCAGAGATGATCTTGTCCTTGCCGAGCTGGTTGTGGAACTGGTTCGAACAGGCGGTGCAGAACACGATGGCAGGCTTCTGCGCGGCGATGCCGTCGGCCTCGGCGCGGTTGCACTGGGGGTCGGGCGGAGTGAGGCTGCAGGTGCTCTGGTAGTACGGGAAGCCGCCGCAGCCGTCGAAGGTGGAACCCTGGTGGGCGCCGGCTCCGTCGATGGACACGAACTTGCGTCCGTACAGCTCCCACCGCTTGTTGAGCTCGAGCGTGAACGCCGTCATGGCCTTGCACACGTCGGCCGTTGAGGCGGCCAGCCCCTGCGTGCCCAGGATGGCGTTGACCTGAGCGTTGGCCTGCGTGCGCACGTACATGAACCGCACCTCGGTCGGCGTGACGCCGGTCATCGTCGCGCCGCCGTTGTCGCCGACGAACACGGGCTGGCACGGCGGCATGTAGAAGGTCGGACCGATCTGCTTGCCATCGGGGGCGCAGTTCTTGCGGTCGGTCCCCAGGTTGGCCCCAGGGTTGTTGGAAGGAGCCTTCGGACCCACCGCGACGGCGCCACCGCCCGTCGATCCGCCCGAGGAGCCGCCGCGTGTGCCGCCGCCAGAAGTACCGCCGCCGGTCCCGGCGCCCGCCGATCCGCCGCCGCCAGAAGCGCCTCCGCCGCCGGCGAGGACCGGCGTGCCATCGGGCGAGGTTGGCCCAGAGGCGTCACCGCCGGAGCCGCCGCCAGACCCCGCAGATCCGCCGCTGGCGTTGTCGGAGGAGTTCGAGCCGTTGCGGTTGGCCGAGACCCGGGTGCCGTCGTTGGGGAGCGAGGGCGCGATGAGCATCACGAAGAGGTGGACCATCGCCAGCGCGATGAGCGGCCCGTAGCGCCGTGCGAAGCCTGAGGACGACCCCCCGCCCGTCATGTAGCCACCGCCTTGGCGGTGACGGTCATCGTTGCTCGGACCGAGCATGTACGGGCTGTTCGGCAACGAGTTCCCCCTCGTAAGGCGGCGTCGAACAGGTCGACGCCGACAGGCGTGTGTGCCCTGAGACCGTCGCACACCGCTGACCCTGGGTCAAGCCGGGTATGCCAATTGTCACAGGTCGCGACGCTTCATTCCAAATGGTGCCCCATGGGCTTACAGGTGTTCTGCGATCACCACCACACCGTCACCAGCGACCACAACCAGGCGCGTCGCCTTCGCGGGGTTGACCATCACCTCACCCGTGTCGCCGACGCAGAAGCCGAACGCAGACGAGCCGGAGGCGACGTTGGAGGGCCTTGCCTTGGCGACGAGCGGGCTGGGAAGTGGGCGAACCCGGCCTCCGAGCGCAGAGTGTGTCGCCTGGACGGTCATGCGCTGGGCGTCCCGGTAGCGTTGCGTCCGTGGCACTCACGTCGTGGATCGTCCTTGGCTTCTTCGCAGGTGGCATCAGCGGATGGATCACGGGCCGCAGGGCGCGCGGCTGCGTGTCCCGCATCGTCATCGGCGTCATCGGCGCCATCGTCGGCGGGGCGCTGGCGCGCGCCGCAGGGGTACGAGGTCTCACCGGGCTCAGCATTCGGAGCCTCCTGGTCGCGACGCTTGGCGCGTCGCTGCTGTTGTTCCTCCTCCAGGCCATCGAGGGGCGCCGCCGGTGACCATTGCCCCATCGGACATGGCCCGCTTCGCGGACCTTTCCGGTGCACGCATCTGTTTCGAGATGGCCGGCACCGGCCCGGCCCTGCTCGTCATCAACGGCAGTGGCTCGGACATGCGTCGGCGCCCCGGCCTGTTGGACTCGCCGCTCGTTCGCTCGTTCACCGTCCTCACCTACGACCACCGCGGCCTCGGCCGCAGCACTTCGGCGGCCGACCGGCCGACGATGCTCGACTTCGGTCGTGACGCACTTGAGCTGTGCCAGCACCTCGGCTGGGATCGCTACGGCGTCCTGGGCCTGTCGTTCGGCGGGATGGTGGCACAGGAGCTGGCGCTCGCCGCGGCGGCGACCTCGACGCCCGACCAGATCTCGCGCCTGGTCTTGGCGTGCACGTCGTCGGGTGGGGCCGGCGGCGCGTCGGCCCCGCTGCACGAGATCTACCAGCTGCCCCTCGCCCAACGGGCGCAGCGGCTCGCGGTCGTGAACGACCTGCGGTGCGTCGACGACGAGGCTCGCCGCGACGCCGTCGTCGCCTTCATCACGTCCACGACCGCGGACGAGCCCCTCGACCTCGGCTTCGCCCGCCAGCTGGAGGCACGCCGCCTCCACGACACCTTCGACCGCCTACCGGCGCTGCGAGTCCCGACCCTCGTCGCCGCCGGCCGCCACGACGGCATCGCACCCCTCGTGAACGCAGAGGCGCTGACATCGCAGATCCCCGGCGCGGTGATGCAGGTCTTCGAAGGAGGCCACGGCTTCGTCGTCGAGGACCGCGCCGCCTTCCGCTCGATGGGCGAGTTCCTCCTCGCCGACTGAGACGACCGGGCCGCGGGCCCTGTGACAGCCCGACAGGCGGACGCATCGGTATGGTGCGCCGCCATGGCTGCCCACGATGTCGAGCTCACCACCACTGATGGGCCGATGCGCCTGTACGTCGCCATTCCCGATGACACGCCGACCCCGACCAGGGCCGTCATCGTCATCCAAGAAGCGTTCGGCGTGAACAGTCACATCGAGGACGTCACCCGCCGCTTCGCCGCGCTCGGCTACCTCGCCGTTGCCCCCGCCCTGTTCCACCGCAGCGGCGGCGGCACCGCACCGTACGACGACTTCTCCAAGGTGCTTCCCATGTTCGAGGGCGTGACCGACGATGCCATCCTGATGGATGTCGACGCCACGCTCGCGCACCTCGCGGCCGCAGGGGTCGACGCCGCCCACACCGCCCTCGTCGGCTTCTGCATGGGAGGAAGGGTGTCGTTCCTGGTCGCCGCCAACCGAACCATCGGCGCGACGGTCGGCTTCTACGGCGGCGGCATCATCAACGCCCGCTTCCCGCAGTTCCCGCCGCTGATCGGCCAGGTCTCGACGCTGCAGTCGCCGTGGCTCGGCCTGTTCGGCGACGCCGACACCGGCATCCCGATCGACGAGGTCGAGGCCATCCGCGCCGCCCTCGACGCCGACGCCCCGGTCGCCCACGACGTCGTCCGCTATCCCGGCGCAGAGCACGGCTTCCACTGCGACCAACGCCCCTCCTACAACGCCGCCGCCGCTGTCGACGCCTGGGCCAAGACCCTCGCCTGGTTCGACACCAACCTGGCCTGACCTCGGCGGCCGCAGCCGCCGTGCTCCGCAGGCGCGTTCACCACGCATCGTGAGAAGACGAAGGCGCAACGTGCGGCGAGCGCCACGTTCTCCTCGCTCCTGACGTCGGTCGCTCATTGCCGTGCGCCAGTCGGCCGTCCTGCTGGCGGCGGCTCCATGACGGCCGACTGGAACACGTCCGAGCGACGAGACCGGCGTCCGCGGCCCGACTCACCGCTCGTTGCCTCCTGTCCTCCGCTGGGCCCGGACCAGCGCGCCCTGACGAACGTCAGTAGCCCTCGTCACGTCCAGCTGAGCGGGCCATGTTCTCGAAGCGGGTGAAGCGGTCGAGGAAGGCCAGGCGAACGACACCGGTGGGGCCGGCGCGGTGCTTTGCAACGATGACCTCTGCAATACCCTTCTCGTCGGAATCCCTGTTATGGATCTCGTCCCTATATAAGAACATGACAACGTCGGCATCTTGCTCGAGGCTGCCCGATTCGCGAAGGTCCGAGAGCATCGGGCGCTTGTCCATCCTCGATTCGAGACCACGCGACAGCTGCGACAATGCAACCACCGGGCACTCCAGCTCTCGGGCAAGGATCTTCAAACCACGGCTGATCTCGGAGACCTCGACCTGGCGAGACTCGGCGTTGGCGCGGCCGGTCATCAGCTGGAGGTAGTCGATGACCACGAGGCCGATGTCTCCGAGGCGGGACTTGAGGCGTCGGCTCTTGGCGCGCACGTCCATCACCGTGACCATCGGGTTGTCGTCGATGTACAGCTGCGCCTCGCCGAGGCGGCCAAGGCTCGCGGAGATCTTCGACCAGTCGCCCTCGTTCAGTGCGCCGGTACGCATCTTCGAGGAGTCGACGCGCGCCTCGCTTGAGAGCAGGCGGGCGGTGATCTCGGGCTTGCCCATCTCCAAGGTGAAGAACAGGACCGGCCGGCTGGACGTGGTCGCAGCGTGGGCGGCGAGGCCGAGGCCGAACGACGTCTTGCCTGCGCCGGGACGAGCGCCGACGATGTTGAGCGTGGACGGCTGCAGGCCGGACAGCAGCAGGTCGAGGTCCTGGTACCCCGTGGCCAGCCCGGTGATGGCTTCGCCACGGTCGTACAGCAGCTCCAGCTGGTTGAGCGCCTCGTGCAGCAGGTCCTTCAGCTGGGCGGTGGTGTCGGTGACGCGGCGCTGGGCAACATCGAACACCGCAGCCTCCGCCGCATCGACCACGGAGCTGACGTCGGATGGCCCGGAGTAGGCGTGCTCTGCGATCTGGCCCGCCACGCCGATGAGGCGCCGCAGCAGAGCCAGCTCCTCGACGATCTTGGCGTAGTGCGAGGCGTTGCCGGCCGCCGGCGTCGTGGCTTGATAGGCGAGGAGGCGGCCGTGACCACCGACGTGCTCGAGCAACTGCCTGCGGGTCAGCTCGTCTGCCACCGTGATGGGGTCGATGGGCGACGCCTTCTGGGCCAGCGCGAGGATGGCATCGAAGACATGGCCGTTGGCGATGCTGTAGAAGTCGTCCGACTTGCACACCTCGGTGGCGACGAGGA
>JAYUDU010000291.1:0-1754 GCA_043739605.1 Acidimicrobiales bacterium
GGCCAGGGCCCGTCTTGGCGACCTTCGCCAACGCCTCGTCGACCTCGTCGATCGGCTGCACCCAGCAAACCCCGACGCACACCGCCGTCTCGGCGACCGGCCCGCCGAGGAGGTCATGGACGCGATCGAACAGGCGGCCGTTGCTGCCGCAGGCCGCGAGGCCGCGCTGGCGATGCAGCTGGAACGGCTGAAGGCTGCGACGAGCCATCTCGGCGACGGCATCGTCGTGTGTGATGGCGACGGTGAGATCGTGTTTCGCAACACCAAGGCGGAGGCGTACGCCGGCGCTCGGCATGGCGACGCACTCGCTGAGCGCGCCCTCGTCGACCTGCTCGGGCGGGCCATCCGTGGCGAGGAGTGCGCAGAGCCGCTCGACCTGTGGGGTCCGCCTCGACGGACGCTGCAGCTGTCGGCGCGGCCGCTGTTCTCGAGCGCCGGCCTCGACATCGTCGGCGCGGTTGCGCTGGTCGAGGACGTCTCAGAGAAGCGGCGCCTCGATAGCGTGCGGCGCGACTTCGTTGCCAACATCAGCCACGAGCTGAAGACACCGGTCGGTGCCCTCGGCCTGCTCGCCGACGCCATCATGGAAGAGGACGACCTCGTCACCATCCGTCGCCTAGCGAGCCGCTTCCAGTTGGAGTCAGAACGCCTCGGCCGCATCATCGAGGACCTGCTCGACCTGTCGCGGATCGAGGCGCAGGAGCGCCCTCCCCACATCGCGATTCCCGTTCACTCACTCGTCAACGAGGCAGTCGAGCGCATCCTGACCAGAGCCGAACACCTCAAGGTGCACATCACGGTGGGAGAGCACGACCGGCGCTTCACCGTCATCGGCGATCGCCGTGATCTCGTCAGCGCCATCCACAACCTGCTTGAGAACGCGGTGAAGTACTCAGACGAAGGCGGTGAGGTCAGCGTCGATGTCGGCCAGGCGGTGACGGGCCCCACCTCAGTGCGTCACGTGATCGGAGGTGTCGCCATCCGCGTCAGCGACCGTGGCATCGGCATCCCGGCGCGGGACCTCGAACGCATCTTCGAGCGCTTCTACCGGGTCGATCGCGCCCGAGCTCGTGATACCGGTGGGACTGGCCTCGGGCTCTCGATCGTCCGCCACGTCGCCCACAACCATGGCGGCGATGTGGCGGTCTCCAGCCGCGAGGGCGAGGGATCGTGCTTCAGCCTGGTGCTGCCACTTGGTCCTCTCACGCAGGCGTCGCTGTTCGATGCGGTCGAGACGACGGCACCCAACCGGTCAGGAGACCACAGTGGCTGAACCACAGGCGACGATCCTCATCGTAGAAGACGAGGAGTCCTTCATCGAGGCGCTCGTCGTTGGCCTCAAGCGAGAGGGCTTCCTCGTGAAGGTCGCTCGTGATGGAGCGGAAGCGCTGACCGTGTTCGACGCGGTGCGGCCCGACCTCGTCTTGTTGGACGTGATGCTCCCCAAGATGAATGGCATTGATGTGTGTCGCGAGATCAGGACCAAGAGTCGAGTCCCGATCATCATGGTCACCGCCAAAGGGGCCGAGATCGATACCGTCGTCGGCCTTGAGGTGGGGGCCGACGACTACGTCACCAAGCCGTACCGCCTCCGTGAGCTGGTTGCTCGGATGCGTGCCGTGCTGCGGCGGGTGCCGATCACCGAGGATGACGGCCCGACGGAGGCGATGGAGGTCGGCGAGGTTCGTCTCGATGCGGAGCGCCACGAGGTGACGGTGCGCGGCGAGCTGGTGGCCCTGCCGCTCAAGGAGTTC
>JAYUDU010000292.1:0-1754 GCA_043739605.1 Acidimicrobiales bacterium
GGCAAGGTCATCCAGGTGCCGCTGTTCGTCAGCATCGGCGACCGGGTCAAGGTCGATACTCGGTCCGGCGAGTACATCACCCGCGTCTGATCGCCAGATCGGCCCACCCGCCATGTTGTCGAGCACCCGCCGAGAGGCCCGCGAGCGCGCCCTTGAGCTGTTGTACGAGGCCGAGGCCAAGTCGCTCGCGCCCGCCGACGTCATCACACAGCTCATCATCCGTCCCGATGAATACTCCGTCGTGCTCGCCGAGGGGGTGGGCGCGCACGCAGAGAAGGTCGACGAGATCATCGGCCGCTTGGCCAAGGGGTGGACCGTCGCACGCATGCCATGGGTCGACCGCAACGTGCTGCGCATGGGCACCTTCGAGCTGTTCGAGCGCCCCGACGTGCCGACGGCGGTGGTGCTGTCCGAAGCCGTCGAGCTGGCCAAGCGATTCAGTGGACCAGAAGCGTCCAAGTTCGTGAACGGGGTGCTCGCGGCCATCGCCAGAGAGGTGCGGCCGGCCAGCCCGGTGCGCGGTGGCTGAGCGCGAGCGGGTGGCCCGCCCCATGCGCGGCATGTTCGTGGCCCGCTCGACGGTGCTGTCCGCTGACGACGTGCGGCGGGCGTTGCGGCGCATGGCGCACGAGATCCTCGAGAGCCACCCCGGACTCGACGACGTGGTGCTGATCGGCCTCCAGACCGGAGGGGTGCCGCTCGCGCACGCCATCGCCTCAGATCTCCGCACGATCGAAGGCGTCGAGGTCCCGGTCGGCACGCTCGACGTGGCGTTCTACCGCGACGACATCGGCATCCGTCCGGTCATGCCGGAGGCACCGACGGCCATCCCCGGCGACCTCACCGGCAAGGTGGTGGTGCTTGTCGACGATGTGCTGTTCACCGGCCGCACCATCAGGGCGGCGCTCAACGCGCTGTCAGACCACGGCAGGGCCGCCGCGACTCGCCTCGCCGTCATGGTCGATCGCGGTCACAGAGAGCTACCCATCCGTCCCGACTTCGTCGGCAAGAACCTGCCGACCCGCCGTGACGAGCTCGTCGACGTCAGCCTCGACGGCGTCCTCCTCGGCGACATCGTCCAGCCCTGAAGAGCTCCCGTCGGTCGGCGCGGCGCGCAATGATCTTGAGGTGACCGAGGACGTGGAGGTCCCGCTGCTCGGCGGCAACATGACCGTCGGTCTCGTACGGGTCGGCGACACCGTTCGCAGACCGCCGACCGACGCGTCTGGGTTCGTCGCAGCCGTCCTGCATCACCTACAAGCGGTCGGCTTCGACGGGGCGCCGCGCCATCTCGGCATTGATGAGCGCGGCAGGGATGTTCTGACGTTCGTCGATGGCGTCGATCACCCCCGCTGGCAGCACTGGAGAGACGAGCAGGTGGTCGCGGCGGGCCGCCTGCTGCGGAGGTTCCACGATGCGACAGCTGGCAGCGCGATAGCCGGCCCTCACGAGGTTGTCTGCCACCGCGATCCCGGCTCGCAGAACATGATCTTCGACACCGACGACGTCCCTTTCGCGTTCATCGACTTCGACGGGGTGGAGCCCGGGAGGCGCCTTGAGGATGTGGGCTACCTCGCGTGGTCGTGGTGCACGTGGTCCAGCACCCACGGAGGTGAGGACAACCCCTGCGAGGTGCAGGCCCACCGGTTGCGGGTGACTGCCGATGCGTACGGCCTCGACGCCGCGGGTCGGGCCGGCCTGGTCGACGCGATCATTGGCCGCCAGGTGTGGAGCGTCGACTTCTGGCGCGGTCG
>JAYUDU010000293.1:0-11899 GCA_043739605.1 Acidimicrobiales bacterium
TGCGCGCCGGTGGCGCCGCCGCAGCGAGCGCCGGCCCGACGAGCACGAGCACGGTCGTCGTCGCTCCCAGCTCGGCAAGGTCAGAGGCGAGCGTGCCGACGGTGCTCCGCACGATCTGCTCGTCGGGCCAGCTGACCCGGTGGGCGATGACGACCGGTGTGTCGGCTGAGAACGCAGAGTCGACGCAGGCCAGCTCGCCGGCCAGCGCCTCGGGCCGCGCCGCCGAGAGGAACACTGCCATCGTCGCTCCGATCTTGGCGAACGCAGCAACCGATTCCCGCTCAGGGACCGTCGCCGAGGTTCGGTGCGCGAGGCGAGTCATGACCACGCTCTGGCTCAGCCCTGGGATCGTCAGCTCGTGTCCGGCCGCGGCCGCGGCGGCGGCCATCGACGAGACCCCGGGCACCACCTCGAATGGGAGGTCGTGGTCGACGCACCACGCGACCTGCTCGCCGATCGCCGAGTACACCGCGGGGTCACCGGAGTGCAGCCGAACGATGGATGCGCCTGCGTTGGCGGCGAAGACCGCGGTCACCTGCTCAAGGCTCATCACCTTTGAGTCGTGCAGCACGACGTCGGCACGGCAGTGGGACAGGACCGCTTCTGGCACGAGCGAAGCAGCCCAGATCACGATCTCGGCGTCGGCGAGACGCTGCGCGCCGCGCAGGGTGATCAGGTCGGGAGCGCCAGGCCCGGCACCGACGAAGGAGATCACGCGCGTGCTCGCTTCGCCGGGACGATGACCGCCGCGAGGTATGACGCCGGCCGGTCGGCAACGGCGGCGACCGAGGTCGAGCGTCCGCCCGGAAGTCCCAGCAGCTCGCCCACTGTTGCGCCCTCGAGGCGGCCGTGGCGTTCGAGCGCGGTGGCGATCGCCGGGAGGTGGCCGCCGCCCTTGGTCACCGCGACGGTCCGGTTCGCCGCGCCCTCGGCACGCAATGCCGCGTCCAGTGCGGTCAGGTCGTCGGAGTCGACCGCCAGCAGCAGCACCTGTTCCTCCGGCGATGAAGCGAGCGCGATGCCGGCCCGGGCTGCGACGTCCTGGAACGCCATGATCCCCGGGATCGCCTCCACCTCGAGGCTGGGCCGCTTCGCCTGCACGCGCCGCGCCAGCGCAGGAAACGTCGACCACATGCCGGGGTCGCCCAGGGTGACGAACGCGACGGGCTCGCCAGCCTCCAGCGTCGTGAGGAGCTCTGCGGCGGCGGCGTCGAGCGACGCGGTGCGGCGTTTCCTCGGTCCGGCGATGTCGATCGCTAACCGCCGGACGTCGACCTCCGGGGCCACCGTGCGCACCACCGCTTCCGCTCGTCCGACCGCGTCGGGGCCCACGGAGGCGGCGAACACGGTTCCTGCCGCGCGCAGTCCGGCCACGGCGCGGGCGGTGATGAGGCTGGGGTCGCCCGGACCGACGCCGATGCCGACGAGCCTCGCTCCGCGTCCGAACGGTGGTGCCGGCGTCACCGCCGCGGGGATCGTCGGCTCCGCCCCATCGATGAGGCGCTCGACCGCAAGCCGGATCAGGTCCGCCTCGGACCGCCCCCACCGGTGTGCGACGTCGGCCAGCGACGACTTCAGCTCCTCCGGAAGGTACACCGACGTCTTGCGCATCGATCGCAGCGTAGGGCAGACATAGGGCAGACCTTTCTGGTTCGATTCCGGTAGCCGGTGGGGGCCGTCGCCGACCTTGGGTTGGCGGACTCGTGAGGACGAGAGGCAACGACGGCGCGGTCGGCTCGGGTCGACGACCTCGTCGTGGTCGCGCGGGGTCGTTTGCTGTTCTGACCGGGGAATGCTCCAGTTTCCGGCGCGATCTGCTGTCAGATGCGATGGCGGTTCGACTCGTTGCGTCTGGTCTTGTGGGGAGAGGGCCGCCTCAGCGTCGCGTCGGCACGGCGATGAGCGCACGGTTCGCGTCAGCGTCGTCCGAGCGCGGACGCCGCGCATGCGGTGACGAAGGCGGTGGCGAGGTGGGGGGACGAGCCGAGGTGGAGGTGGAGGTAGCTGGCGAGGAGGGTGGGGGTGGCGAAGCCGCCGAGGCTGGGGCCGGTGCGGCCGTCGAGGGCGAGGGCGGTGCCGGCGGGCTCGGCGGCGGAGTAGTGGAACTCGTGGCCGCGCAGTTGCAGCCCGGCCGGGCCCAGGGGCGAGGCGACCTGCGCGGTCGCGGTGCGGTAGCCGAGCGCGAGCCGCGACGTCATCGCCGCCGCGGTCGCAACGACCCCGGCCATCGGAACGTCGTCGAGCGCATCGGCGAGCCACAGCAGCCCGCCGCACTCCGCCCACACGACGAGTCCCGCCGCGACCTTCGCTCGCACGTCGTCGAGCAGTGCGCGGTTGGCCCCGAGGGCAACGGCGAAGACCTCAGGAAAGCCGCCGCCGGCGAGGAGTCCGGTCGCTCCGGCCGGCAGCTCGGTAGCGGTGCGCGGGTCGAAGTCGACGAGGCGGGCGCCTGCCGCGCTCAGGGCTTCGAGGTTGTCCTCGTAGGTGAAGGAGAACGCGGGTCCACCGGCGACGGCGACGACGGGCTCGCCGGCCACCATCGACGGCAGCGCGGGTGACTCGACCTCCAGCCGCGGCGCGGTGCGGGCGATCGCGACGATCGCATCGATGTCGAACGAGCGCTCGACGGTGGCGGCGAGGAGGTCGAGCGCGGCGCGAACCTCGTGGCGCTGCTCGACGACGGGCACGAGCCCGAGGTGCCGATCGCGCCACGTCAGGCTCGCGTCGCGTCGTAAGACGCCGACGACGGGTATGCCGAGCGGGACGAGCGCGCTGCGGACCGTGCGCTCGTGAGCATCAGACCCAACGCGGTTCGCCACGACCCCGGCGACCCGCACGCGAGGGTCGAAGGTCGAGAACCCGTGCACCACGGCGGCGATCGACTGCGCGGTCGAAGCCGCGTCGACCACCAAGATGACGGGTGCATCCAGCAGCACGGCGACGTCGGCGGTGGACGACGGGCTGCCATCGCTCGCCCCATCGAAGAGGCCCATGACGCCCTCCACCACCAACACGTCGGCGCCCGCCGCGGCGCGCCCGGCAAGCGGTCGGATCGCATCCGACCCGCACATCCACGCATCGAGGTTTCGCCCCGGCCGGCCAGTCGCGAGGGCGTGGTAGCCGGGGTCGATGAAGTCTGGTCCGACCTTCGCCGGGCCGACGGCGAGGCCGCGGGCCACGAGCGCCGCCATCAGCCCCGTGGCGACCGTGGTCTTGCCGACGCCCGAGTGGGTGCCGGCGACGACGAGGCGGGGTCCGAGCTGCGCCATGGGAACGAGAGCGGAGGGTAGCCCGCGACATAGGGCACGGTGCCCTACGTCCACTACCGTCACATCGGTGACCTTGGTGGCGACGCGCGACGACCTCGTCCGCGGTGTCTGCCCGACCGTCTCCGCACCCTTCGCGACCGGCGACGGCGGCCTCATCCGTGTTCGCCTGCCCGGCGGTCACCTCAGCATCGAAGGGCTGCGGGGCCTCGCAGCCGCCGCCGACCGCACGGGCCACGACCTCGAGCTAACCAGCCGCGCCAACGTGCAGCTGCGCGGCTTCGACGACGCGACCCTCGCCCGGGCGACTGTGATCCTCACGGCCGCCGGCCTGGTCGCGTCGGCCCCACTCGACGACGGTCGCCGCAACGTGCTCGCGAGTCCGACCGCGGCCGCCGACGTCGGGAACCTCGTCACCCGCATCGCCGACCTCCTCGCGATCAGCACCCCGGCGCACGTGTCGCCGAAGCTCGGCGTCGTGGTCGATGGCGGCGAGCGTTGCTCGGTTGGCGACCGCCGCGACCACATCGCGCTGCAGGCGGTCGCCGAAACCGGCGGGCTCCGCGGCTGGGCCGTCACGATCGACGGTGCGCCCCGCGATCGCAACCTCGCGACTGCGGTCCCCTGCGATGCCGCGATCCCAGCGATCGAGCGCATCCTCGACCTGTTCGCCACGACGCGTGCAACGAGTGGCGCGGCGCTGCTCGCCGCGTTGGGCGTCTCCGCGATCGGCGCGGCGATGCCGGACGCGTTCCCCGTCGCCGCCGCGCCGCGAGCCCAGCCCACCACATCGCCGATCGGCGTCGTCTCGCAGATGGGGGCAGTCGTTACAATCGGCGCAGCGCCGGTCCTTGGCCGCCTGTCCTCGGCGACCGCCCGCACGATCGCCGACCTGCTCGACTCGATCTCACCGGTCCAGCTGCGGGTGACCCCGTGGCGCAGCGTCGTCGTCGACATCCCGATCGACGCGGTTGACGCGGTCCTCGCAGGGTTCGCCGACCTCGGGTGGGCCACCACGGCCGATGACCCTGCGGTGCACGTCGTCGCCTGCGCCGGATCGATCGGCTGCCACGCCGGCGTGACCGACGTACAGGCGCTCGGTCGCTCCTTGGTCGGCGCCGGTCGGGCAGGAAGCACGCTGCGAACGCCGATCCACCTCACCGGCTGCGAGAAGCGCTGCGCGTCCCGCGACGACAGCGTATGGACGGTGCTCGGACTCGACGCCGACACGGTGCGGGTTGTCGAGCCCGGTGGGTGGCCCGACCTCTCACGTGGTCCCGTCCTCAGCGTCGCCGCAGCGACGGAGCACCTCGGTGGCTGACGCCCCTCATACGCAGGTCAGCCCCACGGGGTTCGAGGGCTGGGTTCGCGAGGGCGCAGACATCTACGCCAAGTCGTTCGCGATGATCCGCGCCGAGGCCGACCTGACCAGGTTTGAGGGCGCTCTCGAGCAGGTCGTCGTCCGCATGATCCACGCTTGCGGCATGGTCGATCTCGCCGTCGACGTCGCCGCAACGGCCACGGTCGCAGACGCCGGCCGCGCCGCACTCGCCGGTGGCGCGCCGATCGTGGTCGACGCGCAGATGGTCGCCCGCGGCGTCACCCGCACCCGTCTGCCGGCGGGAAACGAGGTCGTCTGCACCCTCGATCACGCCGACGTGCGGGCCAAGGCCGCCGACGAACGCACCACCCGCTCCGCCGCCGCAGTCGACCTGTGGCTGCCACACCTCGACGGCGCCGTCGTCGCCATCGGCAACGCGCCGACCGCCCTGTTCCGCCTCCTCGAGCTGCTCGCCGATCCGGCGACGCCTCGCCCCGCGGCGATCGTCGGCGTCCCGGTCGGCTTCGTCGGCGCAGCCGAGGCCAAGGCCCTGCTGTCATCTGGCATCTGCGATGTGCCGTGGCTCACCGTACGGGGTCGTCGCGGTGGCAGCGCCATCGCCTCTGGGGCCCTGAACGCGCTTGCGAACATGGTCGAATGACGGATCTTTCGCCGCGGATCGCATCGTCCCGGACCGGCCGCTGTGTCGGTGTCGGCGTCGGCCCAGGCGACCCGGAGCTGGTCACGCTCAAGGCCGTGCGCCGTATCGGGGAGGCGTCGGAGATCGCCTGGTTCGCGGCCATCGGCAGGGACAGCAACGCTCGACGGGTCGTTGCTGACCTGCTGCGCGCCGACCACGTCGAGCATCGGCTCGAGTATCCAGTCACCACAGAGACGGTGCCGTCCGGCACGTCGTATGAGACGCTCATCGCCGACTTCTACGACACCGCCGCCAAGCGCATCGCGGAAGTGCTCGACGCGGGCGTCGACGTCGTGGTGCTGTGCGAGGGCGACCCGTTCCTCTACGGGTCGTTCATGTACCTGCACAGTCGCCTCAGCGATCGCTACGAGGTCGAGGTCGTTCCCGGCATCGCATCGATGCTGGGCGCTTCTGCCGCCGCGGCGGCACCGCTCGTCAGCATGAACGAGGTGCTCAGCGTGCTGTCCGGCGTGCTTGGAGAAGCTGAGCTCACGGAGCGTCTTGGGTCGTGCGACGCCGCCGTCATCATGAAGGTCGGTCGGAACCTGGCGCGCGTCCGGCGCGCGGTCGCCGCCGCCGGAGCGCTTGATCGCGCCATCTACGTCGAGCAGGCGACGACGGACCGCCAGCGGATCATGCCCCTGGCCGCAACCGCAGACGCGGTCGGCGCTGCGCCGTACTTCTCGATGGTGCTGGTGCCGAGCGTCGGAGCGACGCGCCGGTGACCGCGTCCTTCGGACGACTCGCAGTCGTCGGCATCGGGCCGGGCGGACCCGACCAGTGCAGCCCAGAGGTCACCGACCGTCTCGCCGCTGCAACCGACCTCGTCGGCTACGCGCCGTACCTTGCGATGGTGGTGGCGGCCGTCGCTCAGACGCTGCACCCGTCCGACAATCGAGAGGAGGCGGCGCGAGCGCGTGCCGCACTCGATCTTGCGGCCGGTGGCGCCGACGTCGTCGTCGTCTCGTCCGGAGACCCCGGTGTGTTCGCCATGGCGACAGCAGTCATCGAGGCGGTGCACGAAGATGCCCTGGCCGGGCGCCGTTCGCCGCCCGTCGATGTGCTGCCAGGCATCACGGCAGCTTCGGCGGCGGCGGCGCTGGTCGGGGCGCCGCTCGGCCACGACTTCTGCGTCATCTCGCTCTCCGATGTGCTGAAGCCGTTCGAGGTCGTGGAGCGAAGGCTCGCCGCGGTCGCGGCCGCCGATCTCGTCATCGCGCTGTACAACCCGATCTCGTCGCAGCGGCCATGGCAGCTCGGTCGGGCGCTCGAAGTCGTTGCTGCGCACCGCACGGCCGACACCCCAGTCGTGGTGGCCCGCGAGGTCGGTCGCGCCGAGCAGGCGGCGCGGGTGACGACGCTCGGCGCGCTCGTCCCGGAGGACGTCGACATGCGCACGGTGCTCATCGTCGGATCGTCGACGACGCGGGCGTTCGTCGATTCCAACGGACGCACGTGGGCCTACACCCCGAGGCGCTACCCGGCCTGAGCCGCGTCCTTCGGCGTCGACGACCTGACCCCGGTTCACCATCTCTGCCGATCAGCACGTAGACTGCACGCTGGCGCCGGCCGAGTGTCGACCGGCGGCCGGGTCTCCTCGCATCCTGCCTCGGTAGGCCAGCCCCAGCGGGAGGCCTACCCCGAACGCCGGCATGGGCCGGACGAGGAGCAACCGATGACGACCATCACCCCCGCTGACGAGGCCGTGCCGGCCCCCAACCCTGCGCTGGCGCACAGCTTCGCAGAGCTCGGCGTGTCCGAGGGCTTGGTGGCCGCGCTGGCCAGCCAGGGCATCGCGACGCCGTTCCCCATCCAACAGCTGACGATCCCCGACGCGCTGGCCGGCCGCGACCTGTGCGGCAAGGCGAAGACGGGCTCTGGTAAGACCCTCGCGTTCGGTCTGCCGGTGCTGATGCGCGTGCCGAAGGCGCAGGCTGGCTATCCGACCGCGCTCATCCTCGTGCCAACGCGCGAGCTCGCGTTGCAGGTCGATCAGGTCCTCGCACCCCTTGGTGCCAGCGCCGACCGTACGACCGCCACGTTCTACGGCGGGACGCCGGTCGAGAAGGACATCGCTGCTCTCGGCGGACGCATCGACGTTCTCATCGGCACTCCAGGTCGCCTGATCGACCTCGTGCAGCAAGGCGTGCTGCATCTGGATGGCATCGACATCGTCGTGCTCGATGAGGCCGATCGCATGGCCGACATGGGTTTCACCCCCCAGGTCGAGTGGCTGTTGCGCCACATCAAGGGTGGCCACCAGACCCTCCTCTTCTCGGCGACGCTCGACGGCGACGTCGACCATCTCGTCAGCCGGTACCAGAACAATCCGGTGCGTTGGGAGGTCGAGGCCCTCGAACCGACCGTCGACCTCATGACCCACCGATTCATCTACGTGCACAACGTCGACAAGCCGAAGATGGTGGCCAGCATCGCCAACGCTGGCGGCCGGACCCTCGTCTTCGTTCGCACCAAGCGGGGCTGTGATCGTCTCGTAGAGCAGCTGCTGTCAGAGCGCATGCGGGCCGGAGCGATCCACGGCGACCTGCGGCAGGCGGCCCGTGAAAAGGCGCTCAAGCAGTTCACTGAGGGCACCATCCACGTGCTGGTCGCCACCGACGTCGCGGCACGCGGGCTGCACATCGACGATGTCGACACCGTCGTGCACTACGACCCCGCCGAGGACCACAAGGACTACCTCCACCGGTCGGGTCGCACGGCACGCGCCGGCAACTCCGGCCTTGCCGTCACGCTCGTCCTCTGGGACCAGCAGCTCGACGTCGCGAAGCTGCAGAAGCGTCTCGGGCTCTCCATCCCCGTGGTCGAGATGCTGAGCAACGACAAGCGCATCGCGGACCTCGTCGCTTGGGAGCCGCAGCCGTCTGAGGGTGTCGGCGCGGTCAGCTGACCCCGACGGTTCCTCCTTGCGGGGAACCAGAACCCGATCGTCGAGCGTCGCACCTCACAACAACGGCTCACGAGATCGGGGAATGACATGGCGACGACGACACAGGTGGGTGGCGTGCTCTCGCAGGCACGGCGGATGAGTAGGGGACGCAGGATCGTCGCCGTGGCAGGTGTTGCCGTGGCCGTGGTGCTGGCCGTTGGGGTCGTCCAACTGCGTTCGTCCGACTCGTTGAGGACCGCGGCGAACCTCGACCGATCGGCGGTGACCGTTGGCGCCGAAGGAGCGTCCATCACCGGGGTGACTGCGTCGGGCGCCGCCGACAACGTCGACGTCCTGCGTGCCGCCGATGGTAGGACCGGAGCCGGCAGTGCGGGGTCCGCCGCCTCAGCGGCCTCCGCTGATTCTACGAAGTCGCTGTCGGCCGGGGGCAGGATCGCCCCGCCACCCCCGGTCTCGGTCGCAGCCATCCCCAGCGGCGGCCCGCGCGTCGTACGAACGGTTGACCTTCGCCTTGAGGTCGCGGCCAACGGCATGGCCGACGTGATGGGCCAGGTCGCGGTCATCGCAAACGGCGCCGGAGGTTTCGTGCAGTCGTCGAGCTCGACGGCATCGACCCCCTCCGCAGTCGTGCGAGACCCCGGCGCCTCCCCCGTCACGGTGCCCGCGCGGGCGACCGCGTCCGCCGTCATCCGGGTGCCGTCGCAACGGTCGGCCGAGGTCACCGAAGCGCTCGCCAAGCTCGGCAAGGTCGTCGGGCGGAGCGAGCAGGGTCAGGATGTCACCGGCCAGCTCGTCGACCTCGACTCCCGCCTCCGCAACCTCCGGGCGCAGGAGGACGCGCTGCGGACGCTCGTGGCCCGTGCCGGCTCGGTGGGCGAGGTGCTGGCGGTGCAGGGCCAGCTGTTCGAGGTCCGCGGTCAGATCGAGCAGATCGCGGGCCAGCAAGGCGCCCTCGCCAACCAGGCGGATCTGGCGACGATCACGGTGAACGTCGCAGAGCCGCCGGTCGGGCCGGGGCCCCGGCCACCGGCCGGGCACCGCGGCGTCATGGCTCGGGCGGGCTCGGCGCTGCAAGACTCGGCGGCCTTCGTCGCCACCGCCGTGCTCGTCGGGGGCGCTTCGGTCCTGCCGTTCGCAGCGCTGCTTGCGGTCATCGTCGGCGTGTGGTTCGTCGTCCGCATCCCGCTGCGGCGTCGCACCGGCCGGGTCACGGTCGCAGTCGCAGACGACCCCGCAGCCGCCGCGTAGCGCTCCCGCCGGCACCGCCCCGCCGTTCTTTGGTCATTGGGCATCAGGAATCGCGCCCAAAGACCAAAGAACCGTCAAGGTCGGCCAGTCGACGTTCGAGGAAGGTGCGGTCGGCCGGGGGAGCGGTGGCGCACGCGAGGGCTCTGCGGTACGCGTCGCCAGCCAGATCGGCGCGGCCGTCTCGCCGGTGCAGGTCCGCTGCTACGCCGTGACGCAGGTGCCACCGATCGAGTGTGGCTCGGTCGGTCTCTGAGGCACCGCCGACGAGCGCCGCCAACGCGGCCAGCGCGGCGGGCGGACCGTCCGCCTCGCCGATGGCAACGACGCGGTTGAGGCCGACGGAGGGGGTGGGTTCGTGGTCCCACAAGATGCGATAGAGGGCCGCGATCTGGGGCCAGTCGGTCGACGCACCGTCTGGCGCCAGCCCGTGGAGGCACGCGATAGCAGCCTTCGCTTGGAACGGCCCGACGTGGCGCAAGCGCAGGGCGCGGTCGACGAGATCGTGCGCCTCGCTCACGAGGGCGTGATCCCACTGCGATCGGTCCTGATCGGCGAGCAGGACGAGCCCGCCGTCGGGGCCGACCTTGGTCGTTCCGCGGGCCTGGCTGGCAAGGCACAGCGCGAGCAGGCCGATGGCTTCTGCCTCGTCCGGCATCAGCTCAACCAAGAGGCGCGCCAGCCTGACCGACTCAGCAACCAGGTCAACGCGCACGAGTGACGCGTCGGACGAGGCGTGAGAGCCTTCGATGAGGATCACCTCGATGACCTTGCAGACCGACCGCAGCCGCGCGCCGAGCTCGTGTCCGGCCGGCACCCGGTACGGGATGTGAGCGACGGCGATCTTGCGCTTCGTGCGCACCAAGCGTTGGGCCATGGTCGGCTCCGGCACGCCGAACGCCGCGGCGATCTCGGCAGTGGTGAGCCCGCACAAGGTGCGAAGGGTGAGCGCCACGCGTGCCTCCGCGCCGATGGCCGGATGGCAGCACGTGAAGATCAGTCGGAGGCGGTCGTCGCCCACGCCGGCGTCCTCGACGAAGGTCTGTGCCCCCTGGTCGGCGTCGACGGCCGCCATGGCGTGCGCCGCGCCCTCCTTGTTCGATCGGAGCGCTTCACGACGGAGGCGGTCGATGGCCCGGTTGCGGGCCGTGGTTGTGATCCACCCACCCGGGTTGGTCGGCGCCCCGTCACGCGGCCACCGGACGAGTGCGATCTCGAAGGCCTCCTGCACCGCCTCTTCGGCGAGATCGATGTTGCCGAGCAGCCGAATCAGCGTTGCGATGGCCCGGGGGGAGGCGTCGCGGAAGACCCGTGACACGTCCACCCCAGGCAGGCTCATCGGGCTGGTTGTGGCCTCAGGCGGCCGAGAAGTCGATCACCGGGCGCACCTCGACCCGGCCGTACCAGGCGCCCGGGATCTTCGCGGCCCAGCTGATGGCCTCGTCAAGGTCTTTGCAGTCGAGCAGGTAGAAGCCGCCGACGACCTCCTTGGCTTCTGCGAGTGCCGCGTCGCTCGTAACGATCTCGCCGCCCTTGCCACCCTGGACCTTGACGATGGTGCCGGTGGACGGAGGCTGGAGCGCCTCGCCGCCGCCGATGACGCCGGCCGCGCCAGCCTCGGCGCCGAAGGAGTTGTACTCGTCCATGACCTTCGCCCAGTGCTCGGGCGGAACGTCGGCTTCGGCAGTGGCGGGGTCGTCGAGGATGATGGCCATGTATCGGGGCATTGGAGGCTCCTTCGGGATGATCCCGGTCGCTCGCTCGGGTAGTTCCCGGCGGTCATCATCATGACGAACCGCACGGCGCCAAATCGACACGTTGACGGAGAAGATCCCGAACGCGCCCCGGGGCGCCTCCGGAGCCCCGGCCCCCGGTTCCGCCTCAGACGGTGCCGGCGTCGAGCGCCTTGGCGCGCTTGGCTTGGCGGCCCCGCACCGTCTGGTCCAGCTCGACCTTGCGAAGGCGGATCGTCTTGGGCGTGACCTCGACACATTCGTCTTCTGCGATGAACTCCAACGCCTGCTCCAGCGACATGATCTTGTGCGGGATGAGCTTCTCGTAGTGGTCGCTCGAGGAGGTTCGCATGTTGGTGAGCTTCTTCTCCCTCGTCGGGTTGACGTCCATGTCGTCTGACCGGGCGTTCTCGCCGACGATCATGCCTTCGTACACCTCGGTACCGGCGGGGACGAACAGCGCGCCCCGGTCCTGGAGGCCCAGCAGCGAGTACGCAGTGGTGGGGCCGGTGCGGTCGGCGACGAGCGAGCCCTGAGCCCGGTTGCGGATCTCGCCGGCCCACGGCTCCATGCGCTCGAACACGTGGTGAAGCAGGCCGGTGCCGCGGGTCTCGGTAAGGAACTCCGTCCGGAAACCGATGAGCCCACGGGCAGGGATCAAGTACTCGAGGCGGATCCAGCCGGTGCCGTGATTGACCATCTGCTCCATGCGAGCTTTTCGCAGCG
>JAYUDU010000294.1:0-4840 GCA_043739605.1 Acidimicrobiales bacterium
CGTGGACGGAGCCTTCCAACGAACACCACGGTGTCCTTCGCGCTCGTTCGGGGCCATCGCCACGGGCAGGCAGACCTCTTCACCACCCGCCGATCTGAATCGGGCCCGCCCGGCAGTCAGAGGAGGCCATTGCGCCGGGCCCACTCGGGAAAGCCCGCTGCCATTTCCGGAAGGCGCATATCCGTGGAGCGGAGCTCTTCGACGATCTGAGCGGCGCTCGTCTCATCGAGGGTTCTCGCGGCAACGGCGGCGGCAATTATCGACAGGGTACCTGCGGTTTTGACGCTGTTGTTTCCTGCAACCGCTCGGGCGTCGCGGTCGTCGAGCACAGCGACCCCCGCTCTCGCCTCAGCTATCGCCAGGACCTCGCACTCGCCCAGATGCCTGGTGGGAGGTCCGCCCAACTCGCCCTTAAACGCCGCGGCTCGGACAGTCTCGAAGATGTCGAGTTCCACGATCTCGATCCATTGTTGACCGATGAGGTTGCCGATCGCTGGGTACTCCGCGACGCCAGCGTGCGCCTCCCGCATGACCTCGGGCGGGACCAGACGCCTGTCGTCAGCAGTGATCGCCTGCAGGGTCGCAAGCCTGCCTGCGCGCGCAAAGTGTGTGAGGCAGGTCGTATCGAACACAAGGATCCGGCTCACGACGGCAGCGAGGGGTAGCCCCCGTCCTCAGTTCGAGACGGCAGGCTATCGACCGTCAGCGTGAATCGAAGCAACTCGATGGCACGGTCTGCGCTGAGATCTCCCTCGATGTAAGCGTTGAGCACCGCCGTGACGTACGCAGCCGGGAGCGCCGGAGGTATGAGGTCCTCGTTCCACGTCTCGCCAGTCGCGAGGTAGTCCCCCTGCGTTGGTCGGTCCATTAGCAGCGAGCGCCGTTGAGCGTCGTCGATGAGTCGAAGGGTCGCGAGTTGGCCGCAGGCTGCGGACCAACTCGTCTGGAAGCGCGACGAGATCGCAAGCGCAACTCGGTGAGCTCCTACCTCCGAAAGCTCGGCCCACACCCGTCCGACACCGGTACGAGGCATGAGAAGGTGCGCAACGAACGAGTCGATGTACCGCTCGATGTCACCAGCGGGGTGGTCCGTGGCGTACGCGTCACCGACCAGGAAATGGCCGAGTTCGTGCGCCAGGGTCCACCGCCGGCGCCCGGGCTCAGCGGTCCCGTTAATGACTGCCACACCGAGCCGTCCCGTAGGCGAGGCGACTTCTACACAAGCGCCATCCCCACCGTGCTCGCCGAGGGCCTCGGAGAACCACACCACTCCAGCTCGCTCCACGGCGGCACCGAGGTCGGCGATCGGCTCATCCCCGAGCGCCAACCGGGCTCGAACTTGGTTGGCCAGCGACTCTGCCTGCGAGTGCGAAGCCGGTACCGGCACCGGCGATATCGCCGTTCCGCGGAGTCGGCCGAGGCGCATGAGGAGGGCGACATCACGGGCGGCGCGGTCAACCGCGACGTCGAGGTTCACAGTGGTGATGTGAGCCGACGCCCCGTCGCTGCGCCGACTCAGCACGGCTGGGGGCCCGTCAGAGATGAACCAATCGATCGGGACGCCGAGCTCCCCAGCGATTCCGGCAAGTTCGCCCACAGTCACCTTCCGCTCGCCGCGCTCGACACGTACGAGCTGCGTTCGCTCCATCCCGACGCGATCAGCCAACGCGGTCTGGGTCAACCCCGCCCGCGTGCGGGCTTCGCTGATTCGCGAGCCGAGGCGCAACTGCAGCTGAGCGGAGCCGGTTTCCACAGGTGCGATAATCCCACAACCGGCCGCTAGAGCCAACAGCGCCCGCCCGACTGCGCCGCCTTGGTCTGGGCAGATCCCGCTCGCCAGCTTCGAAGCGTCCTCAGCAGCCGCCCGGAGCCCTGCTCAGAGTCCTTCGCGCTGGGGCTCGGTCTGCCGGGCCCGTAGCCGTGGCCGTGGCCGTACGGTTGGTCACGACCATCACGCCGATCCCTGGGGCCTGGGTGGCCAGGTGACGGGCCCGGCGGTCGACGACGATCACCGCCTTGGGCAACGTCCCGGTGGCGGTACCACGAGTGGTCTACCGAGCCCGAAAGTCCGGTCGGCGGAGGGTGAGGAGCGCGAAGAAGCCCTCCTGCGCAGCGGCCGTAGCGTGCTGCAGGTTCGTTCGAGCCGTCGCGGCGTCGGTGCACGCGGCCAAGAGGGACGCCTTGTCGAAGGTTGCCTCGTGGTCGTAGTCCGCGCGGTGGCGCTGGCCTTGCAGCGCCATGAAGTCTCGGAGGCATGCGACGAGGTTCGGGTCCCGTGCGGCAAGGTCCAACAGGGGCCCGAAGGCCCGGAGCTCCTTCGTTGGCGGCGCGAGCGGGGTCCTTGCGAGCACGGCTACGCGCTCGACCACGATGGTTCCGAGCGAAGCAAGCTCGCCGTGGGACCACGTCCGTCGAATCGCGCTCTGCGTGGACACATCTGCGGACCCGATCAGATGACTGGCGGCGCGGCCGGTGAGGTCATGGAAGATGGCGTAGTAGGCCGCGCTCACCCCCCGACGAAGGTCGACATCGGCCGGCCGGCCCGGTCCGGAGCCCGCCAGGCGGCGCGCATGATCGATGAGCGCGTCTGGGCTGATCATCAAGCAAGGGACGGCGGTTTGATGCCCGCAGTCACGAGCCAAGGCCAGCTCTCGACCGCCGTCTCGGCGATGCGACGGTTGACATCTGCGGCCAAGGACTTGTACTCCGCTTCGGGGAACTCGCGGGCGTCGAAGTCCTCGTCGAGAGGTAGGAGCAACCGGAACACGAAGGTCGGTTCCTCGTCGGCGCCTACTCCGAGTCGAACGGTCAGTCCAGGCGCCGAAGGAGTGTCACCATGTGCAGCGACGAACGCCACACAGATCGCCGCTGCCTCCGTCAATGCGACCCGCAGAGCTACGTCAAGCTCCTCGGCATCGTGGGCTTCGCGGGCGGCATCCACGGATGTGCTGGCCATGGTCCGATCGTAGATCCAGTAGCGGGGCGCCGTCGGCCGGGCTGCGACCCAACTGGGATCGATCGCGGCGTCCTTGAGCTCAGCGTCGGTGGGCGCGACGCGGATGAGGTGTGTGACTCGGTTCCTGCAACCTGCCGACGGGAGGCTTGCTCACCAGATGGTGGTGACGAGCGCCGCCTTCTGAATGGCACCATCCCGGGTGATCAGTGGGAGGCGCAGGGTCTGCGCGGTCGCGACGATGAGCCGGTCCCAAGGGTCACCGAGCGCGGACCTTGGAATCGCCGTGAATGCATCCGCGATGTTGATGTCGATCGCCTGCAGCGCCACCCGCGGTGAGGACTCCAGTGCGGTTCGCAACGTGGCCAGATCACGTGCGGTGACGCCTGAGGTGGTCTGGGTGACGTACCAGAGGTCAATGAGGCTGGCCACCGAGACGACGATTCCGTCGGTCCGCTCCGCCTCAGACAGCGCTGCCTCGGCCGATGCTGAGAGGCGGGATGACCCTTGGACGTACCAGACGATGGCGTGGGAGTCGGCAACGACCCTCACGTCGGCCGGAGATCGCCCCGGGCGAGGTTGCTTGCTCGCTCGAAGTCGGCCCATCCCAGATCAGGAAAATCAGGGAGAGACCCCGCCAGGCCAGATTGACGGGCGGATGGGTGCGTCTCGATGACTCGAAGATGGGTTCCTGGCCGCAGTCCGATGCGCGCGATCTGATCGGCCGGGATGCTTCCATCCTCGGCGACGACGAGCTCGTTGTCGCCGGCAACAGGTGCAGGGCTCATCGGCCCGCCATTCTACGCCGATCTTCGCCACGCACGACCATCGAGATCGGTCGCGGCGTCCGTGAGCTCAGCGGTCGCCCGAGCGCGGCGCGGATGAGGTGGATGACTCGGTCCTGGTGTGCTTCGGTGAGCGAGGAACCACTCGGCAGGCACAGGCCGGTCTGGAAGAGGCGCTCGCTGGTGCCGTCGATGCGGGACGAGCAGCCGGCGAAGGCCGGTTGGAGGTGCATCGGCTTCCAGGTGGGGCGGGACTCGACATCGTCGGCCTCGAGGGCCAGTCGCAGGCCTTCGGGGTGCAGCGCGGCCGAGGTCGGGTCGAGGGTGAGGCAGGTGAGCCAGCGGTTGGGGTCTTGGCCGGCGCCGGTCGGTTGGAAGCCGACGCCCGCCACGCCATCGAGACCCTCGCGGTACCGGTCGTAGATCGCCCGTCGCCGCGCCACCCGCGCGTCGAGACCGCCAAGCTGGGCCCGGCCGAGCGCGGCCAGCAGGTTCGACAGCCGGTAGTTGAAACCGACGTCGACGTGCTCGTAGTGCGGGGCAGGCTCGCGGGCTTGGGTGGCCAGATGACGGGCCCGGCGGGCCGCCCGTTCCTCGTCGGTCACCAACATGCCGCCCCCCGACGTCGTGATGATCTTGTTGCCGTTGAAGGAGAACACTGCAGACGCACCGAACGATCCGGCGGGGCTGCCCCGGTACGACGCGCCAAGCGATTCGGCGGCGTCCTCGATGACGGGCACGCCGTGCTCGGCGCAGACCGGCAGGATGCGGCCGTAGTCGGCGCACTGCCCGTACAGGTCGACGACGATCGCCGCCTTGGGCAGCGTCCCGATGCGGGCCCGGACGGCCAGCTCCTCGGCCAGCAGCTCTGGCGACATGTTCCACGTCGCCTCCTCGCTGTCGACGAACACGGGACGAGCCCCGCAGTAGACGATCGGGTTGGCACTGGCAGCAAACGTGAACGACGAGCACAGCACGTCGTCGCCCGGGCCGACGCCGAGGTCGAGCAGGGCCAGGTGCAGGGCCGCCGTTCCGCTCGAGAGCCCCACCCCGAACTGTCGCCCGCCCACGTTCGCCACCTCCGCCTCGAACGCATCAAGAT